>CAZOLL010000465.1:0-3810 GCA_964580365.1 uncultured Phycisphaeraceae bacterium | reverse complement strand
GAAGCGCTCCTCGCTGAGCAGCTCCTCCTTCATGATCTTGATGGCGACGAGCTTGGCGAAGCCCGACTCGCCGACGATGCGGCCGGCGAAGACCTCGGCCATGCCACCGGCGGCGATCGGCGCCAGTAGCTCGTAGCGCCCGAGGCGAATGCCGTCGCAGACGAGCCGCTTCGACTTCGGGTCGCGCGCGACGCGCGTGACCCATTCGTAGTCGAAGTCGAACTGACCGCCGTTGAACCAGTCCTGCGGGATCACCTCGATCGTGCCCTCGGCGGGACGAATCGACCAGATGCGCAGGCGCATGCGTGGTTCGTTCTTCGTGAGCGGCGCGGTCGACTTCGCGAGGACGAGGATCTCGTCGAGCGCCTCGAACTCCTTCGGCAACCCGACGCGCGAGACGCCGTCCGGTGTCGAGGTCGGGATCGTCGCCGTCACCGCGTCGCCGCCGGTGAACGCGAGTGAGAGGTTCTTCTTCTCCATTCGCGCGCAGGTCGCGCGGACGTCGTCGATCGCCTCGAGCCGGTCCGCGTCGATCATCGTGAATCGAATGACCTGCGGCGCACCCGCTTCGCCGGGCCCGGGTTCGTCGGGGTGCCAGACGAGGAAGCGCGTGCCTTCGACCGCGCGCACATAGCAGTACATGCCGGCGATCAGGTGCACCCCGCCGCGTTTGCGATGCAGCGCGATGTTGCCGGTGAACGGCGGGTCGGAGCCGAGCGGCTTCCATTCGTAAGCGTGCCGCGCGCCCGACATCTCGCGTGCCGAGGGCTGCAGGTACCACGGGAACGGTCCGGGCGCGTCCTCGAGGAGTTCTTCCAGTCGACGCTCTGCGCGGTTCGGGCTCATCGGGTTTGCGCCTCCGACGCGTGCATCGGCGCGAAGGCGCATCGGAGATGAGCCAGCGTCAGCGCCCCGTCAGACCCGGAACACGAGGCTGCCGCAGGTGAGCGCGCCTTCGGCCTTCTCCAACTCCGAGAGGTCGAGCGCGCGCGTCTCGTGGCCGAGCGCCTCGATCGCCGCGCGCGTGCGCGGGAAGCGCGCCGACACGTGCACCACGCCGCCGATCGGCAGCACGTTCGCCGCGTGCTCCTCGCCCGGCGCGACGTCGATCATGCGGAAGCGCGAGAACGGCCGCGCGTCGAGCCACGGCCGGTGGATCACGACCGTGCCCTCGTCGATCGCGGTGACGGCGCTCTTCAAGTGCAGGCACCCGGGCACGTCGACGGCGACGGTGCGGATCCCGTAGCGCTTCACGATCGCGGCGAGCTGCGCGATGCCTGGGTCGTTCGTGCGCGACGAGCGGCCGACGTACATCTCGTCGCCGATCGCGAGGACGTCGCCGCCGTCCAGTGTGCCCGGCGCCTCGATGCGTTCGAGCGTCCGGTAGCGCGAGAGCGCGCGCGCGATGGTCGGGATCTCGCCGCGCCGCGACTCCGCGCCCGGCCGCGTCACCACGGCGACCTCGTCGAGCACGACCGCGGTGTCCTCGACGAACACGGAGTCGGGGTAGTCGATCTCGGCAGGAAGCGACTCGACGCGGAGACCGGCGCGGCGCAGCGCGTCGTGGTAGGCCGCGTGCTGCAGCTTCGCGCGCTCGACGTCGATCGGCTCGCGGTCGAGGAACGTCAGCTCGCAGCGCGCGAGCGACGGGCCGACGTCACGCGTGATCGCCATCCATCCGCTCATGCCGCACCTTTGAACGGCTGCAGCCGTCCGTACGTCAGGCAGCGCCACGCCCACTCGGCGGGCCCCATGCGGAACCGCGCGAGCCAGGCGTTCGCGCGGTCGAGAAACAGCCAGAAACAGGCGCCGAACCGCGCGACACCGCGGAATGCGTCGACCCGCTCGACGCGCTTTGCCGCTGGTTGCGTCATCGCGGGAGGATCGCGAAGGCGCGCACCGGGAACGTGCCGAACGCGCGGACCTTGACCGGCGTTGCGAAGAAGCGCGCGCCGCGTTGTGGCAGCTGCTCGAGCCCGCACAGGTGCTCGACGATCGGGACGTCGTGCGCGAGCAAGGTCGAGTGCACCGGCCGCTCCCCGGTGTCGATGGAGTCGATGTTGAACGAATCGATGCCGACCAGGCGCGCGCCCGCCTTCACCAGCCGCTCGGCGAGCTCGCCCGTGAGGTACGGGTGGCCTTCGAAGTAGCGATCGGTGCGCCAGTGCCGCGCCCATCCCGTCTCGACGAGCACCGCCTTGCCGCGGACTTCGTCGTCGGAGAACGGCAACCGGTCGATCGCGCGATCCGCTCCGCGCGGCGCGACCTTCGCGACGAGCAGCTCGAGGTTCGCGAGCGATTCGAGCGGCAGTTCCGCGAGGTCCTTGCCGTGCGGGTAGCGGTGGAACGGCGCGTCGACGTACGTGCCCGTGTTCGCGACCATGTCGATCCGGCCGATGTGGAACTCCGTGCCCGGTGCGTAGCGCGCGCGCGATGCCTCGCGCGAGAGGAAGTCGCAGAGGATCGGTGCCGGGAGGCCCTTGTAGGTCACCATCCCATGCTCGACGTCGTGGCTGACGTCGAGCAGACGCTCAGTGGTGGTGGTGCCCGCCTTCGCCGTGGACATGGCCGTGCGAGATCTCCTCCTGGGTCGCGGCGCGGACCGACTTCACCGTCACGTCGAAATGAAGCTCTTCGCCGGCGAGCGGGTGGTTCGCATCGAGCGTCACCTCGTCGCCCTCGACCTCGATGATCGTCACGATGCGGCGCTCGTTCTCGCCGCGCGCCTCGAACTGCATGCCGACGACGAGCTCGAGGTTCGCGTCGAAGCGATCGCGCGGGACGACCTCGATCAGGTCGTCATTCCGCTCGCCGTATGCCTCGTCCGCCGGCACCGTGACCGAGAACGACGCGCCCGCCGACTTGCCCTCGAGCGCCTTCGCGAGCCCCGGGATCAGCGCGCCGCTGCCGTGGATGTAGGTCAGCGGATCGGAGCCCTTCGACGTGTCGATGACGTTCCCGTCCGACCCTTTCAGCGTGTAGTCGAACGAGACGACCGTGTTGTGAGCGATCTGCATCGACGGACTCCGGAGTGCGGAAGCGGATTCGAATCGCGCAGTGTAGGCGAGATCGGCGTGCGCGCCGCGCGTCATTGCACCCGGCACTGCGTCCGCTCAGGACCAGTGCGCCCCCGGCCGGTAGGTCCCGAAATACCAGACGTGCCCTTCCGGGTCCGCGACCATGTAACCGCGCGAGCCGTACTCCTCGTCCTTCAGCGGATGAAGCAACTTGGCGCCGGCCTTCATCGCGCGCGCGTAATGCGCGTCGGGGTCGTCGACCTGCACGCAGAGGCCGCCCGGCAAGCCCGGCAGCGAGTGCGGGCTCACGCGGCGCGCCTCGGCCTTCGGCGAGCTGACCATGATCACGCCCGGCCCGAACGACAGCTCCGAGTGCATCACGGTGCTGTTCTCCCCCGGCACGACCAATCGCTTCTCGAACCCGAACGCGCGGCACAGCCACTCGATCGCCGCCGGCGCGTCGTCATAGGTGAGGGTCGGGTAGATGTTGGAAGGCGTCGGTCGATCGGCGGCCATGTCACGTCTCCGGGAGAGAGATTTCGCGCTCACTTCGGATCGAGCCGCGCCGCGAGCTTCTTCGGCGCGGTGAGGCGCCACGCGTCGAGCAGCGCCTGACGCACGGTCGCGATCTTCGCGAAGCGCAATCGCACGAGCGTCGCGCCGCGCCGGCCCCACGCGCCCGGTCCCGGCTCGAACGCGCGCGAATCGTTCGCGAGCAGCGTGGATTGCAGATCGGGCGTGATCTTCACCATTCCCCACGACTCGTCCGCGCCGAGCGTGGCGAAGATCTTCC
>CAZOLL010000464.1:0-3815 GCA_964580365.1 uncultured Phycisphaeraceae bacterium | reverse complement strand
GACCCGCCGCCACGATCTTGAAGCGGGCCGGCGAATGCGCGAGCGCGATCTGCTCGGGATGCGGGATCAGCGGTCGCCACGCGCGCGTCAGCGCTTCCGGCGTCGGCGCGGCGAGCAGGCGATCGCGCCAGCGGTCGTGCCGGAAGTCGCCGGCGGCGATCGCCGCGCGCTGGTCGTCCCGGAGCGCGGTCTTGGCGCTCACGCGTGGCCGTTCCCGTTGCCGTTCGAGTGACCGTTCCCGTGCGCGTGGCCGTTGCCGTTCACCGACGCGAACACGCCGCCGCGCTCGTCCGCATCCATCGCGCGCTGCGCTTCCTGAAGGCGGCGCGCGCGATCGTCGATGCCGTCACCGAGCGGATCGGCCGGCTCGGCGTCCGGCAGCTTGCCGAGCACGCGATCGAACAGCAGCCGCATCGCGTCGAGGTCGCCGCGCTCCGCCTTCCGCACGAGCGCATCGGCGACGCGCTTCATCGCCGCAGGCGTGACAGCCTCGAGCAGCGCTGTCCGCAGCTCGCCGACCCGCTTCGCGTGCGGGTTGCCGGGCCCGCCAGGGTTGCCCTTCTTGAACTGCCACGGCTTGTCGTTTCCGACGTTTGGTGACGTCGACGACGCGCGCGGCGCCTTCCGACGCTTCTTCGGCTTCTCGTTCGAGGGCTCGGCGCTCAAGGCGGATCCCGCGCGAGCATCCCGCTCGTGAGGTCGCGCCGCGGTCGCGCGGTGCGGTCAGACGTGGAAGGGATGGTTGCGGGCGCGCGGCGTCAAGCGGGGGCGCTCATCCCTGCTCGACCGCGTGGCCGCTCGGGTTCATCCCTCGCTCCGGGCCGTGCTCATGTGGAACTCGAGCGCCGCGTTCTTGCGCTCGTCCGTCGCGCCGCCGGCCGAGACCGCGGCGACCGCGGACGCCCACGTCGCGGGGTCGACCTCGATCGTCGTCAGCCCGCCGTCCGCCTCGCGCTTCTCGAGGATGACGTTGCCGTCGCCGCTGCGCTCGAGCGTCGCGCCTTCCTTCAGTTCGAACTTGCCGTTCGCCATGTCGGACCTCCATCGGCGAAGGGATGGTCCGGGGGCGCGGGTGTCAAGTCGTCGGAGGGGTGAGCGGGCCGACGAACCAGTCGAACGCCCAGGTCGGCGCGGTCCCGCCGTCGCTGGTGCGAACACAGCCCTCGGCTTCAGATGTGAACCGGACCAACTCCGGATCGAGGCGCTTCTCCGATGCGCTCGGGATCGCCCAGTACCAGCCGGGCTCCCCGAGGTCCCACGGGGGGAGCCACCGATCCGTGAGTCGGTTGCGCATCTCCATCGCCTCTTCGCGGCTGATGGCGCTCCCTGCGAACAAGTAGTCGGCGATCTGCTTCGCGCGACTCGGATGCACGCTCATCCCTCCCGCTTCAACGCCGTCGACGTCCATCCGCCCGCCACTCGCGTCAGCATCCGGACCTTCAGCTGCCCGTCGTTCCCGACACTCGACGTGAACGCCACCAGCTCGGCGCCGCGCTCGTCGAACAGCATCAGGATCGGATCGAGCGTCGCCGGTTGATCGACACGCGCCGAGACTCCGGCGTCGGCGAGAGAGCGCGCGATCCGCGTGACCGTGTCGGGATTCCAGCTCATCGCTCTCTCTTCAGCGTCCGCTCCGCGTCGTCTCCGCAACATCCTCGCGGTGCGCTCCGCGTCGTCTTTGCGAATTCTTGGTTCCGACCGGATACCGCGCGCTCGCCCGCGCGTTCAATGCGTCGAGATTACGGGGGCGTCCTCTGGCGAAGAAGGACCCACGATTCCTTCCCACGCTCGCCGAGCGGAACGCTGCGTCGTTCTGTGCCCGGCCGAAGGAAATCTATCGCCGCGCGAACCAGCCGACCGTCGAGCCGACGATGGCCGAGTACCGGATGGACCTGCGGCTCGCGATGTCGATGATGCGGGAGCTGCTGCGGCTGACCGAGACGATGCGGGCCGAGCACAACCGCGCGAAGCTCCAGCACACCGACGCCCGCACGCTCTTGGCCGAGCTGTTGGCGCTGGCGTTCGAGCAGGACGGACACCGCCGGCTGGTCGTCGAAGAAGGCTCCGAGCTGTGGCAGCGGATCGCGAAGCTGGCGCTCGTCCCGCGCGAACAGCTCGAGCTCGAGTTCCCGCCGAAGAAGCCGCCGGCTCGGTTGATCGAACGGCCGCGGCGCGAGCGGTGGGGCTGGTCGACCGGGTGAAGTCATCGGTTCGTGACCTGCTCGGGCGCGACCGGCTCGGCCTCGTGCACCGCTCGTCCCGTCTGCGGGTCGGTCGTGGGCGGTCCGAACCACAGGCCCGACGTGAACTGTCGCAGCCGATTCAACCAGAAGCGGCGGCCGCCCTCCCACGACCAGCCGCACGGTGCGCACGCGAACTCGACGCGGTCCTTCGAGCGGTGCTGCCGGACCTGGATCGGTTGTCGGCATGTGCGGCAGTAGCAGCGCGACCAGCGGCGGTTCGATGCGTGGCGGGAGTGGGTGAGGTCGGGCGGAGTCACGGCATCACGAAGTCGCGGCACTTGATCTTCGTGATGAGTCGGTGCCCGGCGCGCGTTCTCAGCTCGACCTTCGGACGCGCGACGATGCCCTCGGCCGTGAACGCCCCCCAGTGCGAAACGATGCCGTCCTTCGCTCGGCGCGCGGCGTCGAGCAGCGTCCCTTCGCCGATGATCGGAACCACGTCGAGCCCGAGCTTTCGCGCGATGTCCTCGATGTCCTCGCGGTTCAACCACCACTCGCCAACCCGCACGTCGAAGAGAACGAAGTCGGCGTCCGGTCGATAGTTCCCGCCGCCCTTCTGGATCTTCGCTCCGTACCCCTCGCCGTAGAGGATCGCGCCGGACTCGAATGCGCCGGCCAGCGCCGTCTGGGGCGCAACGACGAACCGCTCGTTCAGGCGTGCGATCAGGTGCGCGGGGATCTGCGCCGCGTCCGTGCGCCCGCCGAACGTCACCGCGCCGTCGGGCGCGATGTTGACGCGGATGTTCGTGCCGTCGACTTTCTCGGTGAACACCCATGTGTTTCCCGCGAGGAACTCGAACTCGGGGATCGACCAGTCGCCTTCGACGATCGTCTTGTGCTTCGAGCCGAGGTCGCGCTTGAACATCGTCTGGATCTTCAGGTACTCGTTCACGCCGCCTCCTTCGCCAGCAGGAACACGTACAGCGTCACGACCTGCGCCTCCGGCTTGGCGTTCGGCAGCGCGATCTTCGGCATGACGGTGAGGGTCGCGGTCGCCTGGCCCAAGAACTCCGCGCCGTCCGGCACGTCCATGCCGTTCGTCAGGATCACGAATCGGCGCGACTCGGCCTCAGCCTCCGGGTTCAGCTCGAAGCTCATGGCGATGCCGGGCCCGCTCTCATGCGGCGCGGCCGTCACGCCGAGACACTTCCAGCCGGCCGTCAGCGCGGCGCCGCCTGCACCCGGGATGAACGGGAACACCGCGCGTTGGATCTGCCGCGTCATCGCCGCAGGTCCCGCACGGCGCGCCGATGCCGTCGCTCGAACTTGAAGCGCGGCTCGTCCTGGCCCCGCACGGTCGTGACGCCGCGCGGCTGCCCGGCGCACTCGAACACCGTGACGAGCCGGGTGCGCTCGGCGTCCGCGGACTCCGGCGGCGGCGCGATCGCGGCTTCGAACTCGGCCGTCACGGCGCCGACGTCGGGCCCGGCGCCGCCGCTGCAGCCCGCCACGAACCATGCGAAGTCGCCGAGTTGGAACAGCTGCGCCGGTTGCCGCCAGCAGTAGTCGTCGAGCGGGCCGTCGCGCGCGGGAAGCGGGCGCGCCGCGCACACGGCGGCAAGCATCAGGAAC
>CAZOLL010000463.1:0-3826 GCA_964580365.1 uncultured Phycisphaeraceae bacterium | reverse complement strand
GTGCTCTTCGGGATCGAGTCGGACAAGGTCGCCGTCGTGGTCGCGTCCGGCAAGGGCGCCGTGAAGCGCGGCGTGAGGGCCGGTGACCTGTGCAAGCAGCTCGCGAAGGCGCTCGGCGGCGGCGGCGGCGGGCGGCCGGACTTCGCACAGGGCCAAGGCCCCGATCGGGCGGCGTTGCCCGCCGCGATCACCGCCCTCGAGGCCGGAATGCGCGCCACGCTTGGCGGCTGAGCGCGCGCGCCGACTTCTCACGCGACCCCGCTCCGGTGGGGCCGGAATTAGGGTTTGATCCCCATCCCGGCGGCCGTAGGATTCCGCGTTTCCATGACTTCCGGGATTCGAGCTGGGTGCGGAGCACGCGCCCCGCGCCGTCCCGGACCGGCGACTCGAGGCAGGTTCGATGGCCGTCCCGAAGAGAAAAACCTCCAAGGCCCGCAAGCGGAAGCGCCGCGCGCATCACGCGCTGTCCGCACCTCCCCTCGCCAAGTGCTCGCGATGCGGCGCGACCGTCAAGCCTCACACCGTGTGTTCGTCCTGCGGCCATTACCGCGGGACCGAAGTCTTCCCGCAGGACACCGACACCGCCGGCGGAACGGGCCGCGCGGGAGCCTGACGCCGGCGGCTTCCCGGTCCATTCCCGCCGAGTGACGGTAATGCGCGCGAGGCGCCCATGAAGATCGCGGTCGACGTGATGGGGGGGGACCACGCCCCGGCGGAAGTCCTCGCCGGTTGCGCGAAGGCGATCGAGTCCGGTTTCGTGCGTGGCGACGAGCTCGTCCTCGTCGGCGATTCGGCACGAATCTCTTCCGGTCGATCGGCGCACGCGGTCCTCGCCAACGTGGACCTCGTCCACGCCTCCGAGTCAATCGAGATGCACGAGCACCCGGCGCAAGCGCTCCGCAAGAAGAAGGACTCGTCGATCAGCGTCGGCGCGCGCCTCCTGAAGGACAAGAAGGTCCAGGCGTTCGTGAGCGCCGGCAACACGGGCGCGATGGTCGGCGCCGCGACGTTGTTCGTGCGCACGCTCGAAGGCGTGCGACGCCCCGGCATCGCGGTCGCCTACGCGACCGCGAAGGGCACCGGTTGCCTGATCGACTGCGGCGCGAACATCCATTGCCAGCCGGAAGACCTGTTCACGTACGGCCTGATGGGCTCGCACCTGATGTCCGGCGTCTACGGCATCGAGCGCCCGAGCATCGGCTTGATCAACATCGGCGAGGAGGACGCGAAGGGCAACCCGCTCGTGCTCCGCACGCGTGAGTTGTTCGAGAAGTCCGACCTCAACTTCATCGGCAACGTCGAGGGGCAGGACGTCTTCGGCGGCAAGTGCGACGTGATCGTGTGCGAGGGCTTTGTCGGCAACGTCGTGCTGAAGGTGAGCGAAGGCCTCGGCCAGTTCATCACGAACCTGTTCGCGAGCGAGGTGAAGCGTCTCGTTCCCGAGTCGCAGCTCCCGACGTTCCTGAAGGTGGCCGGCAGCGTGAAGAACAAGACCGACTACGCGGAGTACGGCGGTGCTCCGCTGCTCGGCGTCGACGGGCTCGTCATCATCTGCCACGGCCGGTCCGACGCGCGCGCGATCGCGAACGCCATCCGCCAGTCGCACCGCTTCATCGAGCACGACGTCAACCGCCACATCGTCGACGGCCTCTCGAAGGTCTCGATGCAGACGGAACCTCCGGTCGCGCCGCCGCAGAGCTCCGCCGAAGGAAAGGCCACCGCATGAGCGCCGTCGGCACCGTGCGCGTCGGGCTCCGAGGAACCGGCTCGTACGTCCCGGAGCGTGTCCTCACGAACGCCGACTTCGAGAAGATGGTCGACACGTCGGACGAGTGGATCGTCACTCGCACCGGCATCAAGGAGCGCCGCATCGCGGCGCCCGGCGAGAACCCGTCCGACATGGCGACGAAGGCCGGCGAGCGCGCGCTCGCCGACGCGCGAATCACCGCGCAGGACGTCGACCTCCTGATCGTCGCCACCGTGTCCGGCGACTTTCAGTTCCCCTCGACCGCGTGCATCGTCCAGCGCCGCCTCGGATGCCGCGAGATCGGTGCGTTCGACGTCGGCGCTGCGTGTTCCGGCTTCATGTACGCGCTCACGGTCGCGACCCAGTTCGTGCGCGCCGGCGCCGCGAAGAACGTGCTCGTCATCGGCGTCGAGGCGCTGTCGCGCGTCACGGACTACACCGACCGCTCGTCGTGCATCCTGTTCGGTGACGGCGCCGGCGCTGCGGTCGTGTCCGACACGTTCGAGCGCGGCGAGATCCTCTCCGGCTCGATCCACTCCGACGGCGAAGGCGCCGACGTGATCATGGTTCCTGCCGGCATGAGCGCGCGGCCGACGACGCCGGAGACCGTCGCGGAGCGCCTGCACTTCATGCGGCTGCGCGGTCGCGAGGTGTACAAGTTCGCGGTCAGCCGCATGGTCGAGCTGGTCGAGGACGCGAAGGCGCGGCACTCCGATCTGAAGCTCGGCTTCGTCGTGCCGCACCAGGTCAACCTCCGCATCATCGAGTCGGCGCGCGAGAAGCTGGGCCTCGCCGAAGAAGACGTGTTCGTGAACATCACGAACTACGGCAACACCTCCGCGGCTTCGATCCCGATTGCGCTCGACGAAGCGAAGCGCTCCGGCCGGCTCGAGCGCCACAAGGGCGAGCTCGTCGTGATGTGCGCGTTCGGCGCCGGTCTCACCTGGGGCTCGGTGGCGCTCAAGTGGTGAACCGCAAGGATTGCGCGGTGATGTTCCCCGGCCAGGGGGCGCAGCAGCCGGGCATGGCGCAGGAGATCGTCCGCGCTTCGCCGCGCGCTCGCGACGTGATGTCGCGCGCGAACGACGTGCTCGGCTTCGACCTCTGGCGCATCGTGCGCGACGGCCCGGCGAACGAACTCGAAGCGACCGACGTCTGCCAGCCCGCGATCCTCGCGACGTCGATCGCGGTGATCGAAGCGCTCACCGCGGAAAAGAAGTTCGATCCGCAGGCGTACGGTGGCACCGCAGGCCTCTCGCTCGGCGAGTACACCGCGCTCTGGTTCGCCGGCTGTCTCACGTTCGAGGACGCGTTGCGACTCGTGCGCCGCCGCGGCCGCGCGATGCAGGACGCCTCCGAGAAGTCGCCGAGCGGGATGATCTCGCTCATCGGCGCCACGCGCGAGCAGGCCGCGGCGCTGGCGAACGCCGCGTCGTCCGCCGGCGTCCTCGTCCCCGCGAACTTCCTTGGGCCGGGCACGATCGCGCTGTCGGGCTCGGTTGCCGCGCTCGATCGCGCCGAGCAGATCGCGAAGGACCACGGCGTCCGGCGCGCGGTCCGGCTCAAGGTCGCCGGCGCGTTCCACTCGCCGCTCATGGCGTCCGCGACCGACGAACTCACCGCCGCGCTCGCCGAGGTGAAGATCCAGACGCCGCGCATCCCGTTCGTCTCGAACGTCACCGGCGACTTCGTCACGGAGCCCGACAAGATCCGCGAGCTGCTCGCGAAGCAGGTCACGGCGCCCGTGTTGTGGGAGGACGGCGTGCGCCGCCTGTTCGGCGCGGGCATCCGCCGGTTCCTCGAGCCGGCGCCGGGCAAGGTCTTGTCCGGCCTCTCGCGCAAGATCGTCCCCGAGGCGATCTCGTTCGGCGTGGAGAGCCTCGCGGAATTCCAGGCGTTCGAATGAGCCCGGGCCGGCTCGCGCCGGCCGATCCCCGTCCTCCAAAGGAGCGCGCGTGTCGCTTTCGATCGATCTGAAGGGCAAGGTCGCGCTCGTCACGGGCGCTTCGCGCGGCATCGGCCGGAACGCCGCGCTCGCGCTCGCCCGCGCCGGCGCGGACGTCGCCGTGCTCGCCACCG
>CAZOLL010000462.1:0-3833 GCA_964580365.1 uncultured Phycisphaeraceae bacterium | reverse complement strand
AAGCGCCTCGCGAAGGAGATCCCGAACGCGTTCTACCCGAACCAGTTCGCGAACCCGCAGAACCCGCAGTCGCACTATGAGACCACGGGCCCGGAGATCTGGGAGCAAACCGAAGGGAAGATCGACGTCTTGGTCGGCGGTATGGGCACCGGCGGCACGATCGCCGGCGCGGGGCGCTACCTGAAGGAGAAGAAGCCGGGCGTGAAGATCGTCGCGGCCGATCCCGAAGGCTCGATCTACTGCTCGGTGTTCAAGACCGGCAAGGCGGCCGAGCACAACACCTACAAGATCGAAGGCATCGGCGAGGACATCATCCCCGCGACCGCCGACCTGCGCGTGCTCGACGACGTCGTGACGGTGAGCGACAAGGTCGCGTTCAACTTCGCGCGCAAGCTGTGCCGCGACGAGGGCGTGATGTGCGGCGGCTCCGCCGGCGCGGCGCTCGCCGCGGCGATCTCGTACTCCGCGTCGCTGCCGAAGGGAAAGCTCGTCGTCGTCATCCTGCCCGACTCGGGCGAGCGCTACTTGAGCAAGTGCTACAACGACGCGTGGATGCAGGAGAACCAGTTCCGCGAAGAAGAGATCGACCAGACCGCGTTCGATATCGTGATGGCGAAGCGCGAGAGCCCCGAGCGCTTCGTGTCGATCGGCCCCGACGAGGCCGCGTCCGCCGCCGTCAAGCTGATGCGCAAGCTCGAGATCTCGCAGATCCCCGTGCTCGACTCGGCGAAGAAGAACGTCGGCGTCGTCGAAGAGGACAAGGTGATCGACCTCCTGATCCAGAAGGCCGATCTCGAGCGCCTGAAGGTGAAGGACGTGATGAGCGCGCCGCTGCCGGAAGTCGACCTGTACGCGCACGTGAGCCAGATCTCCGCGCTGCTCACGCGCGGCGTGCCGGCCGTGCTCGTGAAGATGGGCGAATGGTCCTGGTCGATCATCACGAAGTTCGACCTGCTGCACGCGCGCGGCTGACCGCGCGCTCCACCCACGAGTTCGCGGAACACGGAGACGAGCGATGCGTTTCGGCACGCGCGCGGTTCACGGCGGCCAGAGCCCCGACCCGGCGTTCGGCGCCGTCATGGCGCCGGTGTACCTCACCTCGACCTACGCGCAGGAGTTCCCGGCCCGCCCCATCAAGGAGGGGTACGACTACTCGCGCGCGAAGAACCCCACGCGGACCGCGCTCGAGGCGAACCTCGCGTCGCTCGAGGAGGCGAAGTTCGGCCACGCGTTCGCCAGCGGACTCGCCGCGATCGGCGCGCTGGTGCACTGCCTGAAGAGCGGCGACCACGTCGTCGCCGGCAACGACCTCTACGGCGGGACGCGCCGGCTCTTCGACCGCGTGTGGTCGCAGTTCGGGCTGAAGACGACGTACGTCGACGCGTCGCGCATCGACAACGTGCGCGCCGCGATCACGCCGGCGACGAAGCTGATCTGGGTCGAGACCCCGACGAACCCGCTCTTGTCGATCGTCGACCTCGCCGCGGTCGCGAAGCTCGGCAAGGAGCGCGGCATCCTGCTCGCGTGCGACAACACGTTCGCGACCCCGTACCTGCAGAGCCCGCTCGCGCTCGGCTTCGACGTCGCGCTGCACTCGACGACCAAGTACCTCGGCGGACACTCCGACGTCATCGGCGGCGCGATCATGACCAACGACGCGGCGCTGTCGGAGCGTCTCACCTTCCTGCAGCTCGCCGTCGGGGCGACGCCGGGCCCGCTCGATTGCTTCCTCGTGCTGCGCGGCGCGAAGACGCTGCACCTCCGCATGGAGCGCCACTGCGCGAACGCTCTCGCCGTCGCGCGCTTCCTGCGCGCGCACCCGCGCGTGAAGCGCGTGTACTACCCCGGGCTCGAGGACCACGAGAACCACGCGGTCGCGAAGGCGCAGATGCGCGGCTTCGGCGGCATGGTGTCGTGCGTGCTGGACACGAGCGTCGAGGAGGCGAAGCGCGTCGTCACCAAGACCGAGATCTTCACGCTCGCAGAGAGCCTCGGCGGCGTCGAGTCGCTGATCGAGCACCCGCCCTCGATGACGCACGCATCGATCTCGGCGGAAGACCGGCGAAAGACGGGGATCGACGACGGCTTGATCCGTCTGTCGGTCGGCGTCGAGGACGTCGACGACCTCATCGAGGATTTGAAGCGCGCGTTGCCGCGCTGATTCCGAAGGTCCCGCGAAGGTCAGCCCTGCGCGGAGGACGGGCTCGGCCCGTCGTCGTCGTCGTCCGCGGACGGCGGCGCCATGTCGGCGGCCGGGCCCGAGACGCCCACCTTCTCGCGCATCACGCGCCCGACCTTGAACTTGACGACCTTCTTCGGCGGGACGTTGACCTTCTCCAGCGTCCGCGGGTTCTGCGCCCGGCGCGCGCGGCGGAACTTCACCTCGAACACGCCGAAGTCCCGGAACTCCAGACGATTGCCCTGTGCGAGCTCGTTGATGATCTCGTCCAGGAACATCTGGATCACTTCCTTGGTGACCACTTTGGTCTGACCGGTCCGGTCCGCGATCCGATTCACGAGTTCTTTCTTCGTGATCGTGACCATCGTCTCTCCTTTATCGCGCGCGATCTGCCGAGCGGTTGCTGCGATTCCCAGTTCGACGTGCCCGAACGGCAGCGCACGCTATGCCCGGATAAGACACTGTCAAGCAATAATTTGCGCGGGCCCTTAGGACGCAAGCTCGCGTCCGCCGCCGGAGCGCGGCGCGCGCAAGTCGCGTGTGTCGAGCACGAAGGTCGCCGGTCCTTCGTTCGCCAGGACGACGCGCATCGACTCCCCGAAGCGGCCTTCCTCTACGGCCACGCCGCGGGCGCGGATCTCGGCCCCGAGACGCGCGACGAGCGACCGGGCGCGCTCGGGCAGCTCGGCATCCTCGAAACCCGGCCTGCGTCCACGGCGAAGATCGGCGAGCAAGGTGAACTGCGAGACGAGCAGGACCGCCCCGCCCACGTCGATGACGCTGCGGTTCATGCGCTCGGCGTCGTCCTCGAACACGCGGAGGTGGACGATCTTCTCCGCGAGGAGCGCCGGGTCGTCGTCGGGGTCGCCCTTCCGCGCGCCGGCGAGCACGAGGAACCCGCGCCCGATCCGGCCGACGATCGAGTCGCCCACGCGGACGTGCGCGCGCCGCACGCGTTGGATCACGGCGATCACGCCGTACCGCCGGGTGCGGTCACGGCTCGTCGCCGCGCCGACGGGCGCGCTCCTTCTCGAGCTGTCGCTTCACTTCCTCCAGCCGCAGCGGCGCATACATCAGCCGGTCGGCGATCAGCGCGTCGTCGGCCGCGCTCGCGTCGGACGCGAGGAACTCCTTGAAGCACTGCTCGGCCTGCGCGTACTTCCCCATCTGGTCGAGGTAGAGCTGGCCGAGGTTGAACTTCGCGAGCGGGTCGGAATACACCGAACGGTAGAGGCGCTCCGCGCCTTCGTAGTCGCGCTGCTCCGTGAGCCGCACGGCGAGGCCGATCGCGGCCGGCGCGTAGGTCGGGTCCTGGTCGATCAGCAAGCGGTAGTGCTCCTCCGCGGCGTCGGGTCGGTCGAGCTCGCGGTGCAGGATCGACGCGAGCGCGTAGCGCGCGTCGCGGTCGCCGGGTGCGGCGCGCAGGTACGCGATGTAATCGTCGCGCGCGCCTTCGAAGTCCGCGAGCTGGTCGCGAACGCGCGCGCGTGCGAGCCGCGCCTCGGTGAACTCGGGCCATCGCGCGAGCGCTTCGCCGAACTCGCGCTCGGCGAGCTCGAGCTCGCCCGCACGCGCGACCATGCAGCCGCGTGCGTAGCGCGCCCAGTGGAAGCGCGGTTCCGCAGCGACGGCGCGCTCGACCTCCTCCTGCGCT
>CAZOLL010000461.1:0-3835 GCA_964580365.1 uncultured Phycisphaeraceae bacterium | reverse complement strand
TCGTCGTCGAACGGCACGCCCTTCGATTTCAGCTCGGCGTGCTGCGCGCGCAGGTCGTCGACCTGCAGGTAGAGAATCGACGCGGGGTGATCGAACTCCGGCTTGCTCGGGACGGTCAGCATCAAGCGCACGCCGCCCAGGTCGAAGAACGCGAGGCCGGGGAACTCGAACAGGAACTTCAGGCCGAGCACGTCGCGGTAGAAGCGCGTCGCGCCCGGCACGTCCTTCACCGAGACGCCGATCTGCCCGAGCTTCATCGCGAGCCCTTCGCCTTCGACGCGTCCTGCGCCGACCAGACCACGCGGCCGCCGACGATCGTCTTCCACGCGCCGTCCTTCAGGAGGTCGCGCGGCTTCGTCTGATCGAGCGCACGGTCGAGCACGACGAGGTCGGCGAGCGTGCCCGCGCGGAGCGCGCCCAGCTCGTTCTCGCGGAAGCACGCGTGCGCGCCGCCGATCGTCTCGGCCGCGAGCGCCTCGTCCAACGTCACGCACTCCTCGGCGTGGTAGGCCGGTTCCGTGGCATCCGTCTCCGATCCGCGCGACACCGCGGCGAACAGGTTGCGCATCGGGTCGAGCGGCTCGACCGGGTAGTCCGACCCGAACGCGACGGCGATGCCGGCGTCGAACAGCGACTTCCACAGGTACGAGTCGCGCGCGCGCGCCTCGCCGATGCGCTCGACCGCGAAGCGACGGTCGGTCAGCAGGTGGCACGGCTGCACGGACGCCGTGACGGCGAGCTTCTTCATCCGTGCGACGTCGGCGCGACGCATCACCTGCACGTGCTCGATGCGGTGGCGGCGCTCGCGCGGTGCGTCCGCCGCGGCGGCCTTTTCGAAGCAGTCGAGCGCGATCGAGACCGCGCGGTCGCCGATCGCGTGGAGCGCGACCTGGAAGCCCGCCTTGTCCGCCGCCAGCACGCGTCGCGCGAGGACGTCGGGATCGGTGACAAGGACGCCGGTCGTGCTCGGGTCGTCGGCGAACGGGTCGAACATCGCCGCCGTGCGCGAGCCGAACGTGCCGTCGACGAAGCCCTTCAACGTGCGCAGCTCGACCCACTGCGCCACCGGCTCGAGGTTCTTGCGCGCGGCGACGGCGCTCGAGAGATCGTCGACGAGGTCGGCCCAGATCGAGATGCGCGCGGTCAGCTCGCCCGAGTCGAGCAGCGCGCGGTAGACCTCGGGATCGCCGCCGTGGTCGACGCAGCTCGTCACTCCGACGCGCGCCGCCGCGGCGAGCCCGCGCTTCGCGCCGGCCTTCTTCTGCTCGAACGTCGGCGCCGGCACGAAGCGATCGACGAGGCCCATCGCGCCTTCCTTCAGCACCCCGTTCGGCACGCCGTTCTTGCCGCGCTCGATCACGCCGCCCGGCGGATCCGGAGTCGTCTCGTCGACCGACGCGAGGTTGAGCGCGTGCGTGTTCGCGACCGCGGCGTGGCCGTCGACGCGGCGAATCAGAACCGGATGCGGACCCGAGGCGGCGTCGAGCCCCGAGCGGTCGGGCCACTTCTCGTCCGCGAAGAGCGAATGGTCGAAGCCGCGGCCGAGGATCCACTCGCCCGGGCCGGCCGCGACGGCGTGGTCGTGCACGCGCTGGTACAGCTCGCCGAGCGACTTGCAGCCCACGAGGTCGCACTCGCCGGCGGCGATGCCGCCGCTCATCAGGTGGCAGTGCGCGTCGAAGAAACCGCGCGTGACCGGGCGACCGCCGCAGTCGAGCACGAGGACGCCCGCGGGGAGCACCGCGCGGCACTCGCGCTCGTCGCCGATCGCCGTGATGCGCCCGCGGTCGATCGCGATCGCGGTTGCATCGGGTCGGGCGGAGTCGAGCGTGAGGACGCGGGCGTTCACGAGGAGCATCGGCGGTGGATCCGGCGGGAGCGCGAGCGAGAGGGACACGACGGACGCGAAGAGCGACGCGGTGAGCATGCGGAACCTCGGCGCGGCATCGTAGCGGCGTAGAAGGGCGTCGGCTTGTGAGCGCACACGGGTCGACGTATCCTCGCCCGGCAATGTTCGAAGACCTCGAGAAGCACCTCTCGCCGGACGCCGCCGCATGGTGGCGCGGCGCTCTCGCGCGCGTCGCGGCGCCCGGTGCCGAAGGCGCCCGCGCGATCCCGGAGCTGTTCCCCGCGCTCGCGCGTCGCGTCGGACGCGGCGCGATCGGTGTCGGCGTCGCGCGCGAGCCGGTCGAGTCCGGCGGAACCGCGCTCGTCGATCGCTCGGCGTGGCGCGCGTGCGACGCCGCGGGCCTCGCGCTGCTCCGCGCCGCGCACGCACCGGACGCGACGCTCCTCGACCTCTACTCGCACGGCGATCTCGAAGAGCGGGCGATCCTCCTGCGCTCGCTGGCGCTCCTGCCTCTGACCGACGCGACAGCGCGGCTGCTCGAGGAGGTGCAACGCTCGAACCTCGTCCCCCACTTCGAGGCCGCGATCTGCGGCTCGAACCTCCTCTCGCGCGCGCACGATCACCGCGCGTTCGGCCGCGAGTGGTTCAACCGGATGACGTTGAAGGCCGGGTTCATCGGCCTCGACGCGTCGCGTCTGCTCGACATCTTCTCGCGCGCGAACCCGGAGCTGTCGCGCATGCTGCAGGACCTCGCGACGGAGCGCGAAGCGGCGGGCCGCGCGGTGTGGCCGGACACGTGGCGCTTCATCGCGCGCGCGCCGACCGACGGCAGCCTCGCGCGGCTGATCGGCGGGCTCGAGCACGGCGCCGACTCCGTGCGCCACGCCGCCGCGGACGGCGCGCTCGCGCTCGACGCCAAGCACCGCGCGGCGATCCTGCCCTTCGTCCGCGAGCGCCTCGCGCGCGAACCGCGCGCGGAGATCCGCGCGCTCCTCTCCCGGATGATCGAGAGCTGACCATGCGCATCTTCGAACCGCACGCCCACATGATCAGCCGCATCACCGACGACTACGAGAAGATGGCGCTCGCCGGAGTGCGCGCCGTCCTCGAGCCCGCGTTCTGGCTCGGCCAGAACCGCACGTCGGTCGGCTCCTTCGTCGACTACTTCGACACACTCATCGGTTGGGAGCGCTTCCGCGCGCGGCAGTTCGGCGTCCACCATTTCTGCACGATGGCGCTGAACCCGCGCGAGGCGAACGACGACCGCGTGAACGACGCGGTGCTCGAGATCCTGCCGCGCTACCTCGAGAAGGACTCCGTCCTCGGCGTCGGCGAGATCGGCCTCGACGACCAGACCGCAAAGGAGGAGAAGTTCTTCGCAAAGCAGCTCGAGCTGGCGAAGAAGCACGACCTCACCGCGCTCGTCCACACGCCGCACCGCGACAAGAAGAAGGGCTTCGAGCGCTGCATCGCGATCGTGAAGGACGTGACGTTCCCGATGGAGCGCGTCCTCCTCGATCACGGCAACGAGGAGACGATCAAGCTGACGAAGGACCTCGGCTGCTGGTCCGGCTTCTCGATCTACCCGTTCACCAAGATGGACGAGAACCGGATGGTGCGGATTGTCCGCGAGTACGGCGTCGAGCGGATGATCGTGAACAGCGCCGCCGACTGGGGCATCTCGGACCCGCTGATGGTGCCGAAGACCGTTTTGAAGCTGCGGCAAGCCGGCGTCTCCGACGCCGACATCGACCGGCTGGTGTGGTCGAACCCGATCGCGTTCTTCTCGCAGGGCGGCCGGCTCGACGCGCGCGTGCTCGAATCGCCCGCGAGCGTCGACCTGCGCGACACGTTCGAAGGCAACTCGGTGCTGCGCGGTCAGGATCCCGACAAGCGCTGAGCGGGTCGTCCCGCTCCGATCAAGCGATCACTTGATGCCGAACGAAGCGAGACGCGTGCGCGCGTCCTTCGCGAGCGGGCTCTTCG
>CAZOLL010000460.1:0-3846 GCA_964580365.1 uncultured Phycisphaeraceae bacterium | reverse complement strand
GGGTCGAGCTTTTGTAGGGCGAGCGAGCACGCGGACAGCGCGAGGAGGAGCGCCACGCGCACGTCGTCGTTCTTCTCGGCGGCGGCTGCCGCGAGCAGCGGCGGAAGCAGCGCGGGCTCCGCGAGCGCCGCGGCTGCGCACGCGGCGGCCCGGCGCACGAGCGGCCCACGATCGGTGAACGCCGGCACGATGAGCGGCGCGAGCGCGCGGTCGCGCGTCATCCCGGCGGCGAGCACCCAAGCCGCCCGCTGGCGCTCGAGCGAATCGCGCTTCAGGTTCTCGATCAGCGGCTTCAACCCCGCGGCGTCACCGCAGCGAGCGAGCGCGAGCGGCGCCGCGCGACGCCCGAGCACCACCTTGTGCCCCGATGCGTCGGCGCGCAGCCGCTCGAGCGCGTCGCCGACCTCGGTGCGCGCGAGCACCAACGCGCAGACCGCTCGCTCGTCGTCGTGCAGTCGGTCCCTCGCGAACTCGCGCCGCAGGATCGACAGCGCGGTGCGCGTGCCGATCTCACCGAGCGCGAACAGCGTCGAGCGGACGACCGCGGGGTTCGACGTCTGGTTCAGAGTCTCGACGAGCAGCGGGACCGCCCCGTCGCCCGCGCGGGCGGTCTTGCGGATCGCCTCGTGCCGGCGCTCCGGGTCGGGGTCGCCGAAGCCCTTCACGATCTCCTCGAGGAACCCTTCCTGGGCGGCCGACAACGGACGCGCGCCGAGCAACGGGTTCGCACGCTCGGGTTCGTCACCCGCTTGCGCGACGACGAAGAGCGCGAACTGCACCAAGAAGGAAGAGACCAGGGGCGCCATCGGCCTCGATTCTAGTGGCGCTCGGCCGCGCGGTTGCGGCGCCGGCCCGCTGTCCCTGGTGCCGGCGCCGCCCGCGATCGAGGTCATTCGGTCACTGGTTCAGCTCGAGCAGGACCGGATTCGAGACCTTGCCGCTGCCGAGGTCGAGCGCCTGCACCGCGAGGTCGATCGCGACCGCCGCCGGGCCGGGTGCGTGGTCGATGAACGAGCCCGCGCCAGCGGCATCCGCGACGCCGACGAGCAGGCTCAGGTTCTGCACGCAAACCTGGAACAGCGCGTTGCCCGGATCGAGCGCGAGGGCGCCGAAGCCGTGCACCGGGAAGGCCGCACCCCCGGGCGCCGTGGCGGTCGCGACGAGCAGCGCGTACGGGGCGTTCGGCGTCAGACCCGCGAGCGCCGCGTTCACGGTGGCGCCGCTCAGCACCGGCGTCGGTCCCACGTCGAGGCTCGGGAACGACACGGCCTCGAACGACGCGATCGCGTCCGCCTCGACGCCGTTGCCGAAGCCCCAGTCCGGCTCGCGGAATCCGGTGAAGATCGTGCCGCCGCCGCTCACCGAGAACACTGTGGCGTCCTCCGCGGTCGGCGACTGAACGGTGAACAGGAGGTCGGATCCGTAGAGGTCGAGCCCCGTGACGTCGTTCACCGCGACGACCGAGCCGAGCGCGTGCTGCGCGAACTGCTCCATCGCGAGCGCCGAGAACAGCACTCCGGCCGTCGTCCCGTTCTTCTGCAGGATCCACACCGCGCCGTCCTCGACGACCGTCGCGCTCGGGCCGCACGACTCATCCTCGGCGGTGCTGAAGTACAGAGCGCCCGTCGCGTCGACCGCGATCGCGTCGATGTCGATGTTGCCGTCGTTCGCGCCCATCGCCTGGACCAGCGCGGCCTCCGCGAACTCGACCTTGATGCCGCCCGGCACCGCCAGCGGATCGAAGCGCAGGATGTCGCCGTCCTTGAAGCCGCCCTGATCCGACAGCATCGAGAACCACACGCCCTCGGCGAACGGCCGGCCCGGTGCGACGGGCGTGAACTCGAGCCCGTCGATGTCGTTCGGCTCGTCCATCTTCGAATCCGCGTTGCGGTCGCCGAACCAGTACGCGAGCGCCTGGCCGAGCAGGAACGGACGCGTCGGCTGGCCCTGCTGCTTGAAGACGAGATCGTTGTCCTGGATGGTCTGCGTGCCGAGCGTGCCGGGGCCGGACAGCGAGAGCACGAGGCGCGGCGGCGCCTGCGCCGAGGCGAGCGCGGGCGCGAGCAGGAACGACGCGAGCGCGAACGGCGCGATCGCGCCGCCCGTTCGGAAGGAACGGTTCATGGGAAGACTCCGGTCGGAGATTCGTGGACGCGCCGACGACCGCGGCCGAGCCGCGGCGAGCGCAGACACACGTCGTCGCGGAGCGCGGCGGGTTACGGAGATTCGTCGGGGAACGCGAGCACGTCGTCGATCCGACGCGCTCCGACGAGGAACATCAGCAATCGGTCGACACCGAGCGCGATTCCCGCGCACGGCGGCAGACCGCGCGAGAGTGCGGAAAGGAACCGCTCGGGCATCGGCCCCGGATCGAATCCCGCCGCGCGCTTCTTCGCGCGATCGGCTTCGAAGCGGCGGCGCTGCTCGACCGGGTCGGTCAACTCGACGAACGCGTTCGCGATCTCGACGCTGTCCAAGTACAGCTCGAATCGCCTTGCGGTGCGCGGGTCGCCCCCGTCGAGCACAGCCAGCGACGCCATCGACGCGGGATAGTGCGTGAGCGCGGTCGGGCGCCGGCGACCGAGGCGCGGCTCGACTCGGTCGAGGAGGATTCGGAAGAACAGCGACTCCGCGTCCTCGTCGTCCTTGACCGCCATCATCCCCGCCGCGCGCGCGCTCGAGCGGAACGCAGCGAAGTCGCCGTCGAGGAACGGCTCGAGGTCGACGCCGGCGTGACGCGCGAACGCATCCTTCACGCTGACGCGCTCGATCCCGTGCGCCAGGTCGAACGCGCCGCCGTCCTTCGCGCGGACCGCGCCCGCGTCGACTCGCTCGGCGACCCACGGCAACAGGCGTTCGAGGTCCGAGATCAGCGCAAGGTCGTCGGCGCCGGCGCGATACCACTCGAGCATCGTGAACTCGGGATGGTGCAGGTCCGACCGCTCGCCGAGCCCGGAGCGGAAGCAGTGCGACAGCTCGAAGATCTTGGGGAAGCCGGCTGCGAGCAGCCGCTTCATTCGCAGCTCCGGCGACGTGATGAGCGTGCGCTTCGGTCCTCCGTGAGGCGCGTTCACCTCGAACGGCGCGAGGTGCGGCTCCTGCCCCGGCTCGTCGACGATCTGTCCCGTCTCGACCTCGAGGAAGCCCTCCGCGTCGAAGAACGCGCGGATCGCGCGCGTGAGCTGCGCGCGCCGCGCGAGGTTCTCGCGCAGCCGCGGATCGCGCAGGCGTTCGTCGCTCATCGCCGACACGCCCCGATCAGGGCGTGATCTTCTCGAGCATGCGCGGGAACGGGATGCACTCGCGCACGTGGTGCGTGCCGCAGATCCACGCGACGGTGCGCTCGACGCCGAGGCCGAAGCCCGAGTGCGGCACAGATCCATACCGCCGCAAGTCGAGGTACCACTTGTAGGCCTCCATCGGCAGCTTGTGGTGTTCGATCTGCTTCAGGAGGAAGTCGAGGTCGTCCGCGCGCTGCGAGCCGCCGACGATCTCGCCGTAGCCCTCGGGCGCGAGGAGATCGCAGCACAGCGCGACGCGATCGTCCTGCGGGTCGCGCTTCATGTAGAACGCCTTCACCTGCTGCGGGTAGCGGTGCACGAACAGCGGGCGGTCGAACTTCTCGGAGAGCGTCGTCTCGTCGGGCGCGCCGAAGTCGCCGCCCCACTCGAAGGCGTTCCCCGCCTGCTTCAGGAGGTCGACCGCCTCGGAGTAGGCGATGCGCGGGAACGGCGGGACGATCTTCTCGAGCTTGCTCACGTCGCGCTCGAGGATCGCGAGCTCGGGCTTCCTGTCCTTCACGACCTCCTGCACCACGAACGAGACGAACTGCTCGATCAGCTCCAT
>CAZOLL010000459.1:0-3848 GCA_964580365.1 uncultured Phycisphaeraceae bacterium | reverse complement strand
CTTCATGGTGCTGTCGATCGCCTTCCACGGGCTGATCGCTCTCCTGCTCTGGCTGTTCTATGTGCCGTCGCAGCCGGTGAAGAAGGTCGACAAGACGATCACGATGGTCGTCCAGGAGACGACGGTCGATCCGATCAAGCTCGAGCCGCCTCCGCCGGTGGAAGCGAAGCCGATCGAAGAGGACGAGAACCAGATCGACGACCCGCTCGCCACCTCGTCCGAGGAAGGCACGGTCGACGTCGACGTCCCGACGCCCGACGTCGGCACGAACACCGAGACGCAGACCAACGACTCGCTGTACTCGGGCGAGAGCTACGCCCCGTTCGACGGCAACGCGCTGCACGACCTGATCGGTGTCGGCGGCGGCGGTGGCGGCCGCGGCGGCGGAAAGTACGGCAAGCGCGGCGGCGCGAAGGGCACCGGCAAGGCGGGCGGCAAGGCCAGCCAGAAGGCGGTCGACTACGGCCTCGAGTGGCTGCACCGCCACCAGGACGACGACGGCCATTGGTCTTCGCACGACTTCGCCGCGCACTGCACCGGCGCGAAGTGCACGGGCGAAGGCGAGATGGTGCACGACGTCGGCTGCACCGGCCTCGCGCTGCTCGCGTTCCTCGGCGCGGGCAACACGCCGAACACCGGAAAGTACAAGAACAACGTGAAGAAGGGCCTGAAGTACCTGATGGACATTCAGGACAAGGAGTCGGGCTGCTTCGGCCAGCCGAACTCGCACCAGGCCTTCATGTACGACCACGCGCTCGCGACCCTCTCGATGACGGAGGGCTTCGGTCTCTCGCAGTGGCCGATCCTGAAGGAGCCCGCGCAGAAAGGGCTGAACTTCATCAACGCGGCGAGGAACCCCTACAAGGCGTGGCGTTACACCTACCCGCCCAACGGCGACAACGACATGTCGGTCACGGGGTGGATGGTGATGTGCCTGAAGTCCGCCGAGGACTTCGGCCTCAACGTCGACCACGCCGGCCTCGACGGCGCGAAGCTCCTGCTCGACGAGCTGACCGACGAGAACAGCTGGCGCACCGGCTACATCCAGAAGGGCGGCCTCTCCGCCCGCGAGCCGCGCGCCGCCGAGAAGTGGCCGCCGGAGAAGACCGAGTCGATCACCGCGGTCGCGCTGCTCTGCCGCATCTTCATGGGCGAGGAGCCGGACAAGAGCGCGGCGATCAAGGGCGGCGCGGAGCGCTTGCTGAAGCAGCTGCCGCTGTGGGACGAGAAGGAAGGGACGATCGACTTCTACTACTGGTACTACGGCTCCTACTCGATGTACCAGATCGGCGGGAGCGAGTGGGACAAGTGGCAGCAGAAGATGCTCGACGCCGTCGTGAAGTCGCAGCGGCAGGAAGGCTGCGAGCAGGGCTCGTGGGATCCGCAGTTCGATCCGTGGGGCTCGCGCGGCGGCCGCGTCTACTCGACCGCGATCATGACGCTCTGCATGGAGGTCTACTACCGCTACGACCGCGTGCTCGGCGCCCGCTGAGCAACGATCGCTGAGCGAAGCGCACGCGGCCCGCGCCCGACGAGAGTCGAGCGCGGGCCGCGGCGTTTGCAGCACGCGTCGGCCCGCATTTCTTCGATCCTCGTGAAAACCGCGCACAACCTCCTCCGTTCGCGCCGCGCGAAACGTCACTTCTTCGCGAGGCCGCTCATGCACGAACCACAGACGTTCGAAGACGCGCTCCGGCAGTGGCTGAAGAACTCGCCGTTCGTCCTCATCTCCGCCTCCTTCCACGCGCTCGTCCTGTTGCTCGCGTGGGCGCTCTACACGCCGCAGACCGTCGCGCCCGCGAAGGAGTCGCAGATCGTGACGCTCGTGCGCGACGTCGCGGCCGACCCGATCCAGGAGGAGACGCCGCCGCCGTTGATCGCCGAGCCGGAACCGATCGACGAGAACGACGAGCAGATCGACGACCCGTTCGTCACGCACGACGAGATCGAGGGCGACGTCGATCACGAGGTCGACGCACCCGACACCGGACGCAACGACGAGACGCAGATGAACGACACGAATGCGAAGGGCGAGGGCTTCGGCTTCGACTCGGGCGACGCGCACAGTGACCTGATCGGCGTCGGCAACGGGAACGGCGGAGTCGGCGGCGGGCGTCACGGTCGGTTCGGGCGCCCGGGCGGCCCCGGGAAGACCGGCGGACGCGCCTCGCAGAAGCAGATCGATCTCGCGCTCGGTTGGCTCGCGCGCCACCAGGACGACGACGGGCACTGGTCGTCGCACGGCTTCGCCGAGCACTGCTCCGGCGCGCGCTGTACCGGCGAGGGCGAGATCGTCCACGACGTCGGCGTCACCGGGCTCGCGCTGCTCGCGCTCCTCGGCTGCGGCAACACCGAGTCGACCGGCGAGTACCGGGAGCAGGTGAAGCGCGGGTTCCACTACCTCACGCGGATGCAGGACAAGGAGACCGGTTGCTTCGGCGAGCCCGGTTCGCACCAGACCTTCCTCTACGACCACGCGATCGCGACCCTCGCGATGACCGAGGGCTTCGGCCTGTCGCGCTCGCCGCTCCTGAAGGCGCCCGCGCAGCGCGGGCTCGACTTCATCGCGATGGCACGCAACCCCTATCGCGCGTGGCGCTACCAGTACCCGCCGGCCGGCGACAACGACCTCTCGGTCACGTGCTGGATGGTGATGGCGCTCACGTCGGGCCAGGACTTCGGCCTTTCGATCGACGGCGCCGCGCTCGCCGGCGCGCGCACGTTCATCGACGAGATGACCGACGAGGCGACCGGACGCGCGGGGTACAACGCGCGCGGCGGACTCAGCGCCCGCGAGCCGGGCGCGGATCAGCGCTGGCCCGCGAACCGCACCGAGTCGATGACCGCGGCGGCGATCCTCTGCCGTGTCTTCCTCGGCGAGGACCCGGACCAAAGCGTCGCGATCCGCGCGGGCGCCGATCGCCTGATGAAGCAGCTCCCGTCGTGGGACGAGAAGGCGGGGACGATCGACTTCTACTACTGGTACTACGGCACCTACGCGATGTACCAGCTCGGCGGCAGTCAGTGGGATCGCTGGTCGAAGGAGCTGACCGAGGCGGTCGTGAAGCAGCAGCGCAAGGACGGCTGCGAAGAGGGCTCGTGGGATCCGCAGGTCGATCCGTGGGGCAAGGCCGGCGGCCGCGTGTACTCGACGGCGCTGATGGGACTCACGCTGCAGGCGTTCTACCGCTACGACCGCGTGCTCGGCGGCCGCGCGTCGGAGACGAAGCCGCCGCGGTGAACTGCTTCGACACGCTGCGCGGCCGGCCGATCTCCTGAGTCGAACTCTCGATGTCGACGCGCTGACCGTCATCACCGGCACTCGACGGCACGCATTGCTGCGACGCGACGACCGCTATGCTGACCCTCCTCGGAGTGAAGAGGGTCTCCGGGACCCTCGCGGCGGGGAGGCCGGCACATGAGCACTCGCGTGCTTCGGATCGTCTTGATCGGTTCGCTTTCGCTGCATTCCGCCCGCGCGGGGTCCGATCCGACGGAGTTGGCGGCCGCAAGGCGCGACTTCGAAGCGCAACTCGCTTCGATCGAAGCGACGCGTGTCGAGCAGCGTGCGAAAGCGCTGGCGGACTACCCAGCCTCGCTCGAAGCGCTGAACACCAAAGTCACGGAGCTCGGGGACCTGCAGAAGGTGTTGGCGGTGCAGGCGGAGATCGAGCGCTTCAAGACGACGCCGGAGATCCCGGACGAAGCGATCGTCCGGGCGCCGCGGGAGCTACGGACACTGCAGTTGAATCTCCGGCGATCGCTGACGAGTTCCGAGAACAAGGCAAAGACCGAGAGCGCCAGAGTCGCTTCGAAGCATCGCTCGCGCCTCGAGCAGTTGGTGAAGA
>CAZOLL010000458.1:0-3851 GCA_964580365.1 uncultured Phycisphaeraceae bacterium | reverse complement strand
CGTCGTCGAGCGGCGCACCGCGCAGGTCGGTGACGATGCCGGTGAGGATCGCGCCTTTGTCGAGGACGAGGTGCGCGTTGTGCGTGCCCGACGCGGCGAGCGCGACTTCGACCTTCGGCGAGAGCGCGGCGTCGCGCCGCGCGCTCAACGTCACGAGGCCCTCGGGCAGACCCGCGAGCGAGAACGCGCCGTTCGCGTCGCTGAAGACGAGCGGCGCCTTGCGCAGCGCTCGCCACACGTTGCCGTCGACGCCTTCGATGTTGACGGCCGCGAACGGCACCGGCTGGCCGAGCCCGTCAACGACGTCGCCGACCAGCATCGAGCCGGGGACCAGCGTGAGGACCTGGTCGTTCGCCGGGCGCGCTTCGTCGACCTCGACGTTCTCGGTGATCTTCGGCGCGAGGTTTTTCTCCGGGCTCGACGCGACGAGCTGGTAGTTGCCGGGGCGGACCTCGGTGAACGCGAACGCGCCGTCTTCCTTCGTGCGGACGTTTCGGTCGCCCGCGTCGAATCGGTCGGCTCCGAGCAGGCGGACCTCCGCGCCCGGCACGAGGGCGCCGGTCGAGTCCTTCACCACGCCGGACACTCGGGTGCCCGGCTTCAGCGCGACGTCGACGACCTTCTCGCCTTCCTCGCCTTCGTTCTCGATGCGCAGTCGCTCGGGCGCGAAGCCCGGTGCGGACGCCTCGAGCGAGAGTCCGGAGCGCGCGGCCTTCTCGAAGTGGAAGCGGCCGGCGCCGTCGGTCTTGGTGCTCTGTAGCGCGAGGCGCTCGCGCTCGCCGTTCATGCGACGATCCGCGGCGATCTCGACGACCGCCCCCGCGACCGGAGCCGCGTTCGACCCGTCCTTGACGGTGCCGGAGACCGGCACGCCGGGCGACAGCTTGAGCGCGAGCGGCGCGACCGCCGTGCTCGAGAGCATCAAGCCCTCGACGTTCAGCGGCTCGTAGCCGATGCCGATCACCTCGAGGTCCGCCGTGCCGGCGGCGAGATCGGCGATCGTGAACGTGCCGTCCGCCTCGGTGATCGCGCTGCGATCGCTGCCGCGCCCTTCGAGCAGCACGGTCGCCTGCCCGACGGGAAGCTCGGTCTCGGAATCGACGACGCGGCCGGTGAGAACGACGCCCGGGCGCAGGCGCACCGTCACGTCATCGCCGGGCATCAGCGGACCCATCGAGCGGGTCTCGAACCCTTCGCGCGTCACGTCGAGCGTGAACACGCCCTGCGGCGGCACCGCGAGGCGGAACTGTCCGTTCGCGTCGCTCCGCGCCGACACCACGTAGTCGCCGAACGGCAGCACCGCGGGCCCGCCGCGGCCTCCCATGCCGGTCTTCAGCTCGAGCTTCGCGCCGGAGATCGCACGGTCCGCCTCGTCGACGACGCGGCCCGCGACCGCGGACGTCAGCCAGGAGGCCTCGGGCACGCTCGGCAGGCCGGTGGAGATCGCCGTCGGACGGATCTCGGCCACGGCCTCCTCGCGAGAGGATTCGGCGGTGGGCAAGGCGGCCGGAGCGGCCGATTCGGTGCGCGGCGTCGACGCGACGGACTCCGCCACGGTCGCCGTGCCGGGCTCGTCGTCTCCGGAATGCAGGAAGAGGAACGCGCAGGCGCCGAGGACGACAAGGACCGCGATCAGGACGAGCGTGGAGCGCACGAGACCCCCGTGGCCGACTGGTAGGGCGGGTAGAGCGGAACTGGAACCGGCGGTCGGGAAGAAGGTGGCGAGCTTATCAGGGCCCGCGGCGGTCATTGCCGCGGATCAGCACCTCGGCCTGCGCCGCGCTCAGTCCCGAAACCAGCACGTCTCCCGAGCGCGACGGGAGTCCCTCCCCCACGCGGACCGCCAGCTCGACTTCCCGGCGCGACACGAACAGGAGCACGCCGCCTCCCGCCTCGGCGCACATCCGTTCGAACGCGCCGCGGCGCTCCGGACGCAGTGCGAGGCGCACGGCGATCCCGTTCGCGCCCGTGTCGTCCGCTCGCGTGATCGACCGGATGTCGTCCGTCGTGACGGATTCCGCGGAGTCGACGCGCGAGAGAACGAGGCGGCCGAGCCGCGTCGCCGCCGCGGACTCGAGGTCCACTCCGTCGCGCAGGCGGAACCACGCCGTTCCCGGCGGCGCGGGCAGGACGTCGAGCGTCGGGTCGGTGCGATCGAGCGCGTCCTCGCCGGTCGGCAACTCGAGGTAGCGCTCCAGGTTGGAGCGAGCCGCGGCAAGGTCGAACGAGCGGCCGTCGGCGAGGGGCAGGAGTTCGGTGCGCGGCGCGGCGGCCGCCTCGGGAACCGCGTCCTGCACGGTGAAGCGACGCTCCGGCGCGCACCCGGCGACGAGACCGCCGGCGACGAGGATCGCGACGATGGAGCGCGCGCGCAGCAGAGCGACCGAGCGAAGGGCGGCGCGGCTTGTGCCCGCGCCGGTCGGCCCGTTAGAACGGTGCCCCTCGCACGCTCTCCCGCATCCGACGAAAGGTCGAACCATGAAGTCGCGCTTGAGTCTGCTCGCCGTGCTTCCGCTCATCGGTCTCGCGTTCCTCGCCGCCGCTCCGGGCGACGACGCCGCGAACAAGGCGACGCCGGCCGTGGCCGAAGTGACCGTCCCGTTCTTCGGCAACGCGATGTGCCCGATGGGGAACAAGCCGATCAAGGCGGACAAGTATGCCGAGAAGGACGGCGTCCGCATCTACACCTGCTGCGGCAAGTGCGCGAAGGCGATCGAGGCCGACTTCGACAAGTACAAGGACCAGGCCTACCCGTCCGACAAGGTCGTCGACGTGAAGAACGCCAACTGCCCGATCGGCAAGGGCAAGGCGAAGGACGACGTGACGTTCGACTGGCAGGGCCACCGCGTCCACTTCTGCTGCTCGGACTGCGAGGCCGGCTTCAAGGAGGCGCCCGCGAAGAACCTCGCCATCGCGATGCACCCCGACCTCAAGATCGCCGGCAACGCGAAATGCCCGATCATGGGCGAGGACGACGCGGACCCGAACACGTTCGTCATCTACAAGGACGTGCTCGTGAACCTGTGCTGCGACGAGTGCATCGAGAAGTTCAAGAAGGACCCGGATGCCGCGCTGAAGGCCGCGGGCGTCGACCTCGCGAAGGACTCGGGCAAGGCCGAGAAGGCCGACGAGAAGAAGCAGGGCGGCTGATCGCAGCTTTCGCGGCTCACAGTTTCACGCGCACGGCTCCCGGAGTTTCGGCAAACACCTCGAACGGCACGCGGCGGTCCTCGACCGCCGCGTGCACGATCAGCACGTAGCGCCCGGCCGCAAGCCCCTCGATCCGCCCCGCCGCGACCTCCAGCGTGCAGCGTGCCGGCTGAGTTGACGCGGCGACCTCCACCTCGCGCACCCACGGCATCGAACGGCTGCGCTCGCGCGGCACGAAGCGCCACTCCGGTCCCGCTCCGTCCGCGCCGACGATGGCGAGGTCGCCGCTCCACGGCGCCCCGTCCGCGTCCTGCACCTCCACGTCGACCGCGGCGCCGCGCGGGAGCGTCACGTCGACCGCGCGCTCGACGCCGTTCGCCACGTTCGCTTCGAACCGCGCGGCGCCGTGCCCGGGCGCGCGCACGACGCCATGCCAGTCGCCGACGTCGACCGACGGGAGGTTCGCCGCGCCGTCCTTCGCTTCGACGGGCAGCTCCCAGTCCGCGCCGAAGCGGTTCAGGTGCACGACGAACGCAGAGAGCGCCGTGCCGCGCTCGTCGGTCGCGCGCACGACCAGCGTGCCGCTCTCGGCCGCGCGCTGCATCTCGACGACGAGCCCGAAGCGCCGTTCGTCTTGCTTCAACCGCAGGTCGTCGCGTTCCTGCGTCACGAAGCCGAGCGCCTCGAAGGTCGGCGCAACG
>CAZOLL010000457.1:0-3853 GCA_964580365.1 uncultured Phycisphaeraceae bacterium | reverse complement strand
GCCGAACAGGTCGCCGACGACGTTCATCCCGCTCATCAGCGGGCCTTCGATCACGAGGATCGGCCGGCCGTACTTGACCCGCGCTTCCTCGGTGTCGGTCTCGATGAAGTCGGTGATGCCCTTCACGAGCGCGTGCGAGAGCCGCTCCTCCACCGTGCCCGCGCGCCACGCGAGGTCTTCCGTCTTCTCCTCGACCTTGCCCTTGAACGACTCGGCGAACGCGAGCAGCCGCTCGGTCGCGTCCTTCCTCCGGTTGAGGATCACGTCCTCGACGCGCTCGCGGAGTTCCGGGTCGATCTCGGCATACACCGAGAGCTGTCCGGCATTCACGATCCCCATGTCCATGCCGGCCTTCACGGCGTGATAGAGGAAGACCGAGTGGATCGCGGCGCGCACCGGCTCGTTGCCGCGGAACGAGAACGACACGTTCGACACGCCGCCCGACACGAGCGCGTGCGGGATCTCCGCCTTGATGCGCCGGCATGCCTCGATGTAGGCGACCGCGTAGCCGTCGTGCTCCTCGATGCCGGTCGCGACGGCGAAGATGTTCGGGTCGAAGATCACGTCCTCGGGCGGGAAGCCGACCTTCTCCGTGAGCAGCTGGTAGCTGCGCTTGCAGATGTCGACCTTGCGATCGATGGTGTCGGCTTGGCCTTTTTCATCGAACGCCATGACGACGACCGCGGCGCCGTAGCGGCGCGCGAGCCGCGCGTGCTTCAGGAACTCGGCCTCGCCTTCCTTCAGGCTGATCGAGTTGACGACGCACTTGCCCTGCACGTTCTTCAGGCCCTGCTCGATCACCGACCACTTCGACGAGTCGACCATCACCGGCACTTTGCTGATGTCCGGCTCGCCGGCGATCAGGCGGCAGAACGTCGCCATCGCCGCTTCGGAGTCGAGCATCCCCTCGTCCATGTTGACGTCGATCACTTGTGCGCCGTTCTCGACCTGCTGGCGCGCGACCGCGAGGGCCTGGTCGTAGCGCGCTTCCTTGATGAGCTTCGCGAATTGCCGCGAGCCCGTGACGTTGGTGCGCTCGCCGACGTTGACGAAGTTCGAGTCCTTGCGGATCACGAGCGGCTCGAGCCCGGCAAGGCGAGTGTTCTGCTCGACCTTCGGGATCGCGCGCGGCGCGAGGCCATTCACCGCCTCGGCGATCGCGCGGATGTGCGCCGGCGTCGTGCCGCAGCAGCCGCCCACGAGGTTGAGCAGTTTCGCGTCCGCGAACTCGCGGCGGATCGCCGCCAGGTGCGGCGCGGTCGGGTCGTACTCGCCGAACGCGTTCGGCAGGCCGGCGTTCGGGTGCGTGGAGATGAACGTCTGCGCCACGCGCGACAGCTCCTGCACGTGCGGCCGCAGTTCCTTCGCGCCGAGCGCGCAGTTGAGGCCGACCGCGAGCGGCTCGGCGTGCGCGACGGAGATCCAGAACGCCTCGGCTGTCTGCCCGGACAACGTGCGGCCCGACGCGTCGGTGATCGTGCCCGAGATGATCAACGGCAGCCGCTGGCCGATGGAGTCAAACAGTTCGAGCACCGCGAAGATCGCGGCCTTCGCGTTCAGCGTGTCGAAGATCGTCTCGATGAGGAGGATGTCGGCGCCGCCCTCGATCAGGCCGAGCGTCTCCTCCTTGTATGCAGCAACCAGCTGCTCGAAGGTGACGTTCCTCTTGCCCGCGTCGTTCACGTCGGGCGAGATCGAGCAGGTGCGGTTGGTCGGGCCGAGAGCACCGGCGACGAAGCGCGGTTTGTCCTTCGTCGAGAATTCGTCCGCGGCGGCGCGCGCGAGGCGCGCGGCCTCTCGGTTCAGCTCGCGGGCGATCGACTCGAGCCCGTAGTCCTTCTGCGAGATCGACGTGCTGTTGAAGGTGTTGGTCTCGATGATGTCCGCGCCGGCCTCGAGGTAGGCGCGGTGGATGTCGGTGATGACGTCGGGCCGCGTCAGGCAGAGGACGTCGTGGTCGCCCTTCAGGTCCTTCGGGTGGTTCGCGAACCGCTGGCCGCGGTAGTCGGCCTCGTTCAGCTTGCGCGCCTGGATCATCGTGCCCATGGCGCCGTCGATGACGAGGATGCGCTCGGCGAGCAATCGTTTCAGCAGCGCGGTGGAGTCGGGGCGGGCGTTCATCGGGCCGGTCCCTTGCGGGCGTGGAAGGTGATCACTTCGAAGTACGGCGGCTTTCGTTCGCGTGCGGTCACAGCACAGAGTTCGACCGCGAAGCCCGCCCCCTTGAGCAAGCGCTTCACCTCGACGGGGGTGAAGCCGGTGCGGACGTGGTCGTAGCGCTCCGTGACGGAGCGGTGCGGGTGGCGGCGCAGCGTCGCGCCGACCAACGCGCCGCCGGGACGCAGGACGCGCCACAGTTCGGCGAACACGCGCGCCGGCGACTTCGAATACGTGAGCGCGTTCATCACCAGCGCTTCGTCGAAGCTCTCGGCGCGAAACGGCAGCGCGTGCATGTCGCCCGAGCGGAAGCGGACGTTCTTCAGGCGGTCGAGCCGCTCCTGTCCCGCGGCGACGACGCGCTCGCTGACGTCGAGGCACGTCACGCTCTTCGCGCGCGAGGCGACCAGCCCTGCGATGACGCCGTCGCCGGATGCGACGTCCAGCACGTCGCCGAGGCGCGCGAGGCCGATCAGCCCCCATGCCGTCGTCTCCCACGTGCGGCCCGGCGAGTAGTGGCGGTCCATGCGGCCCGCGACGGCATCCGCCCAGCTCGATGCGTGCGCGCCGTTCCTCTTCGCGAGCACGGTCTCGAGTCGCGCCTTGTCCTGCGCGAGCAGCGGATCGCGGACCGTGTCCTTCAACAGGCGCCACAGCGGCGCCGCGCCGTTCGGCTCGGCACACCGCGAGTAATAAGAGGAGGTGCCGTCCTTGCGGTCGCGCACCAGGCCGGCCTGCTTCAACAGCGAGAGGTGCGTCGACACGCGTGACTGCGCGAGGCGCGTGACCGAAACCAGCTCGGAGACCGTCAGCTCTTGATCCTCGAGCAGAGCAAGCAGACGGAGTCTGCCGTTGTCCGCCAGGAGGCGGCAGCGGTCGGTGGCGTCGGCGAGCGTCGCAGATCGATCCATGAATCCGGATAGAAGGATCGCTTGTAAACCGCGTTTGTCAACTGTTCATTCTCGATGGGTCCGAACGCGAACGGGTGGCCGGGTGGACCGGCAACAGGGGCCCGAGCGCCGCGACCCGGTGACCTGGTTCCCGTGACCGGGGACCCGGTGAACCCGTGAACCGGTGAACCGGTGAACCGGTCGCCAGGTCACGCGGTGAACAGTTCGCCGGGTCACGGTTGCCCGGGTCACCCGGTCGCGGCGCTCGGGCCCCGGCTGCCCGGCAATCCGGCACCCCGGTCACCCGACCACGGGTCCGAGCGCTTCGCCCTCGAGTTCGCGACTCGGCCCCGGGTTCGTCCCGTCGTCAGTGCGCGAACAGGCGCGCGGGGTCCTTGAAGCTCTTGAACTCGAGCGCGTTGCCGCTCGGGTCGGTGACGAACAGCGTCGCCTGCTCGCCGATCTCGCCTTTGAAGCGCACGTGCGGCTCGATCAGGAACTTCACGCCCTTCGCGCGCAGCCGGTCTTTGAACGCGTGCCACTCCTCCCACGGGAGGACGAGCCCGAAGTGTCGCACCGGCACGTCGTCGCCGTCGACCTGGTTCGTGCCCGGCGCGGTGAGCGCGCTCACCTTCACGTGCGCCGAGATCTGGGGCCCGTGGAAGTCGAAGTCGATCCACCGCTCGGCCTCGCGACCGACCGTGAGCCCGAGCACCTCGCCGTAGAACGCGCGCGTGCTCTCGATGTCCTTGACGGGGAAGGCCAAGTGGAACGGACTGAGGGTTCGAGTGGGCGCGCGCATCGTC
>CAZOLL010000456.1:0-3854 GCA_964580365.1 uncultured Phycisphaeraceae bacterium | reverse complement strand
GCGGCGAGCACACGGCGGTGGTCGTCGCGCTGATGAACCCGCACTTCCCGCTCTTGCGCCGCAACCTCGTGTACACGGCGACCACGCGCGCGAAGCGACTGTGCGTCATCGTCGGCAGCCGTCGCGCGCTCGAGCGCGCGATCGCGAACGACTCCGAGAACGACCGCTACACCTGGCTGCTCGAACGCCTGCGCTCCTTCGAGGGCATCCTGCGCCGCGCGGAGTCGCCGTGAGTCCCGCATCGGTCGAGGGTCTCGTGGTTCGGATCGAGGCCCGGACATGGACGGTCGAGATCGAGGGAAGCGAGCTGCCGTGCTCGCTGAAGCCGTCGTTGTTCCAGGTGAAGTCGCGCGTGAAGAATCCGGTCGCCGTCGGCGACCGCGTCACCGTGCAGGTCGAAGGCGAGCGCGGCGTGATCGACGCGGTGCTGCCGCGAAAGAACGTGCTCCTGCGCCCGACTCCGCACAACAAGAACGTGCTGCTCTCGACGGCGGCGAACGTGGACGTGCTGGTCGTCGTCGCCGCGACGAAGGACCCGCCGCTGCGCGTCGGCTTGATCGACCGCTTCCTGGTCTCCGCCGAGTCGCGCGGCATGGACGCGCTGATCGTCGTGAACAAGTGCGACGAGGGCGACGACGCCGCAGTCGAGGACGCGACGCGCGTGTACGCAGAGATGGGTTACGTCGTGATGCGCACCAGCGCGACCACCGGCGCCGGCATCGATGCATTGAAGGAGGCGCTCGCCGGGAAGACCGCGCTGTTCGTCGGCCACTCGGGCGTCGGGAAGACTTCGCTCACGAACGCGCTCTTGCCCGGCCTCGAAGCGAAGATCGGCGACGTCGCGAAGCACGGCCGCGGGCGCCACACGACGACGCACGTCGCGCTCTATCGGCTCGAGAACGGCGGGCACCTGGTCGACTCGCCCGGACTGCGCGAGTTCGGCATCATCGACGTGCCGAAGGACGAGCTCGCGATCCTGATGCCCGACCTGCGTCCCTTCGCCGTCGACTGCAAGTATTCGAACTGCTCGCACTCGCACGAGCCGTCGTGCGCCGTGCGCGCCGCCGTCGAGCGCGGCGCAGTGCGGCGCGAGCGATACGATTCGTACCTGCGGATCCTCGAGAGCCTCGACGACGACGGCCGCCGCGACTGAGCCGCCGCGACCGGCTCCAACCGCTACGGCTGGAACTCGAACGCTCCGCAGTCCGCCGTGCTCGTCCCCGTGCCGGCCACGTCCACGCGCGACTTTCCGCGCTGGTCGGTTGCCGGCGCGGACGGATCGACCGCGCGGTCGATCGCGGGGCTGTTCTTCTTCAACCCGTGCGTCGCGGTCTTGCCGCCGTGCTTCGCCAGCTTCGTCAGCCGAGGATTCGTCTCTTCCTGGTCGGTGAGCGTGGTGAAGCCGCAGGTCGTCCCCGTCTCGATGTTGCCGCCCTCCGAGGTGAGTCCGTCGCCCGAGTAGTTGGTCGACTTCGAGTTGGCGACGATCGTGTTCGTGACGGCGATCGCGTCGTCGGAACCGTCGGTCGTGTCCTCGAAGATGCCGCTGCCGGACTCGGCGAAGTTCTTCGCGATCGTGCACGACGAGACGCCCCACGTCCCGCCGTTGCCGAAGAAGAGGGCGCCGCCGTTCGCGGCGTCGTTCGCGCTGAGCGTCGAGTTCTTCACCTCGCCGAGCGCATCCCGCGCATACAGCGCTCCGCCGAAGTTGTCCGCGTGGTTCTTGCTGAGCGAGCAGCGCTCCAGCGTGAAGCCCGTGCCGAACATCGACACGGCGCCGCCGTCTTGCGCGCGATTGCCCTTGAACGTCGTGTCGACGATGGTCGCGGAGCCTTGGACCAACGCGACGCCGCCGCCGAGCGCGGTCACGCGACAGCCGGTGACGACGCAGCGTTCCATGAGGAGCGTCACCGAGACTCCGAACAGGGCGCCCCCGTCCGTGTCGTTCAGCGGCGGCCGGCCTCGCTTCAGCGTGAGGTCGCGCAGCGTCATCGAGCAGTCGCTGCCCTGAAAGATGCGATCGTCGAGATCTTTCGCGTCGATGATCGACTTCCTCGCGCTGACTCCCTCGATCGTCAGCGCGTTGGGCACGTCGAGGTCGCCGGTGTCCGGGGTGTCGGGGCCCGTCCGCCTGCGCGTCAGACGGTAGGTGCCGGCCGGCAACTGGATCAGGTCGGTGCCGGGCGTCGTCGCCGCGTGCATGATGGCGGCGCGCAGCGTGATCTGCTGCCCCTGCTTGCCGAGGTCGGCGTCGCAGATGCCGTCCAGGACGTCCGCATCGGGCTTGTCCTTCGTGCTGTTCACGACGAGCGTGTCGCCGCCGCCGAACGCCGGCGGCGAGAGCAATGCGCTGATCAGCAGCGCGACGCGCGCGATGCTCACGGCTGCAGCTCGAATGCGCCGACGTCGGCGATCGACACGCCCTTGCCCGGGATGTCGGCGCGCGGCTTGCCGCGCTGATCGATCGGCAACGCGATCGCGTCGTTGCCGTGATCGACCGCCTTGCTGTTCTTCGTGATCGCGTGCGTCGGCGTCGGGCCGCCGTTGTTCGCGAGCGGCTTCAGCTTCGGGTCGGTGGTCGACTGATCCGTGATGTTCACGAACCCGCAGCTCGTGCCGGTGTCGATGTTGCCGCCGTCGCTGGCCAAGACGGTGCCGCCGTAGTTCGTCAGCGGGTCGTTCGCCATGATCGTGTTGCTGAACGTGACGGTGTTCGGGTCCGCGGCCGTCGACGCGAACATCCCGCTCACGTTCGTCGCCGAATTCTCCGCGATGGTGCATCCGTTCACGATGGCCGTGACGCCGTCGAGCACGTGAATCGCACCGCCGGTCTGCGCGCGATTCCCGCTCAGGGTCGAGTTGATGATCGTCAACTGGCCGGCCACCGCCTGGATGCCGCCGCCGTCGGCGCCGGATTTGTTCTTCGCGAAGCACGACTCCTCGATCTGGAGCGTCGACGTCTCCGCGCCGATCCCACCGCCCGAGCCGTCCGCCTTGTTCTTCTCGAGGAGGAGGTTCTCGCAGATGAAGCTGGACCCGGACAACGCGATGGCGCCGCCGTTGCCGCTGCACTTCGACGAACGGATCACGGAGTTGGTGACGTGGACGTTCGCGCCGTTCTCGCCGAAGATCGCGCCGCCGTCGAGCGCGGGCGCGGACACGTTGCGTGACTTCACGATCGAGAGCTCGGTGATCGAGAGGATGCAGTTGTCCGCGTGAAACGCGCGGTCGCCGAGCTTCTTCGCGAGGAGGATCGTCTTCTTCGGGCCCGCGCCCTGGATCACGAGGTCATCGAACACGTCGAGGTCGCCGGTGCTCGCGTCGACGTCGGCGCCGACCGACTTCAGCTTCAGCTTGAACTTGCCCTTCGGGATCTGGATCACGTCCGCGCCCATCACGAAGTTCGCGTGCATCACCGCGGCGCGCAGCGTGATCTGCTGTCCGGCCGCGACGAGGTCGGCGTCGCAGATGCCGTCGTTGACGTCGGCGTCCGGCAGGTCCCGCTTGTCGTTGACGACGATGGGGGCGTCGGCGAACGCCGGAACAGCGGACGAAAGCAAGGACGCAGCAGCGATGAGCATGCCGAGAACGTGACGCATCTTCAGTGCTCCCAGAAATGACGAAGCGCGCCGCGAGCATAGGCCGCGGCGCGCCCGTTTCGTGCGGCCGTTCCGCGTCAGGGTTGGAGTTCGAAAGCACCGACGTCGGCGGTCGTGAGACCCTTGCCCGGGATGTCGACGCGCCCCAGGCCGATGGTGCCACCGCATTGCATTGGGCCGCCTACCGCGGTGACATCGATATGCTGCGGGCGTTGCTCGCGGCGGGTGCGGACGTTCATGCCGCGAATCGCGAGG
>CAZOLL010000455.1:0-3855 GCA_964580365.1 uncultured Phycisphaeraceae bacterium | reverse complement strand
CGGAACTTCCGGCCGGCGTCGGTCTACCTCGGCAACTCGGGCTCGATGCTCCTCGGGTTCGTCCTGGGCGGCGCGGCGGCGCGGCTCGCGACCGGACTCGAGCGGGCGCCGGCGGCGCTCGCGCCGCTCGTCGTCCTCGGCGTGCCGCTCTTCGACGGCGCATTCGTGACGGTCGCGCGGCTCGCCCGCGGCGTCTCGATCCTGCGCGGCTCGACCGACCACGTCGCGGTGCGCCTGCGCCACGCCGGAGTCGGGCTCGCGACGATCTGCGCGACCGGCGCGGCGACCACGGCGGCCCTCTCCGCTGCGGCGCTCGCGATCGCGCGCGCGACGCGGACGGGCGCGGTCGCGATGATCGCCTTGCTCGCGGTCGCCGGCGCGATCGCCGGGTTCTCGGCCTGGCAGCTGTCGGCGCCCGCGCTCGGCGAGCGCCCGCCCCGCGCCGATTGACGACCGACCGGCGCCCGAAAACGCGAGGCGCGGCCCGCGTCACCGCGAACCGCGCCTCGCTCGTGTCTGGTAGCCCCTACGGGATTTGAACCCGTGTTTGATGGCTGAGAACCACCCGTCCTGGACCAGGCTAGACTAAGGGGCCGAGAGCCGCGCAGTTTGTACGCGTTGTTCGAGAGCGGTCAAGGGGGAAGGCGGAACCGTCCGAAATCGTCCGAGCGGATCCCCTGCTAGACTCCGCCCCCCGACCATGAAGCAGAAGTCCGTCGTCCTCCTCGTGCTGCTCCTGGTCGCCACCGCGACCGGGTACGTGGCTTGGTCCCTGCTCGAAACCGAGACTCCCTCCGAGCAAATCGGCGCGGTCGACCCGATCGACACGCCGGACGTGCCGACCCCGACGCCGACGAAGACTCCGAAGGCGCTGCCCGACCCGCTCGTGCCGCCCGAGGAAGCTCCGATCGAGGACGAGCCCGAAGAAGGCGCGGTCACCGCCGCGTACGGCATGGTGATCTCGCCGAACGGGACGCCCGTGCGCGACGCGATCGTCACGCTGTGTCGCCGTCGCGGCAACAATCCGGTCGCGCTGGGCCCACTGCGCCGCGTGCGGCCGCCGGTCACGACGGGCAAGGACGGCACGTTCCGCTTCGAGAAGCTCGAGGGCGGCAAGGGTTACTCGATCGTCGTCGAGCACGGCGCCTACTCGAAGCTCGAAGTGCCCGGGCTCGTTCTGCCCGCCGACGTCGAGACGAAACTCGGCGACATCATGTTGAAGTCGGGCGCCGAGATCGGCGGCGTCGTCGCACGCGTCGACGGCAAGGCGGTCGAAGGCGCGCAGGTCCGGGTCGTCCCGTCGGGCGGCAGCATCCGTCCGCTGATGGACCGCGCCCCGGCGAAGGTCGTCCTCACCGACGAGCACGGCGTCTACAAGGTCCGGAACCTCACGCCCGGCACGTACGACGTGCTCGTCATGACCCGCGAGTACCGGCAGGGCCAACGGCTGAACGTGTTCGTCACGACTCCGGGCGCGACCGCGAAGGTCGACTTCGCGCTCGAGCCGGGCGTCACGATCTCGGGCCGCGTGTCGGACCCGCTCGGCCAACCGATCGAAGGCGCCGCGGTCGAAGTGCAGGACCAGGCGCTCGGCAACCACCTGATGACGATCGCCCTCAGCGACTCCGAAGGCCGCTTCCGCGCGACGGGGCTCGGCCCGGGCAAGTACCGGCTACGCGCGACGCGCGAGGGTTACTCGGAGGCCGTCGCGGCCGACGTCCCCGGCGGTCGCGCCGACGTCGGGCTGACGATGGAGCAGAACGCCGCGATCACCGGCTTCGTCCTCGACGGCGACACGAACGAGCCGATCAAGTCGTTCGGCCTCATCCTCGTCATGTGCGAGAAGAACGGCGTCGAGACCGAGCCGCTCCGGCCGATGCAGTCGTTCCAGCGCACGAAGGACGGATCGTTCACGATCGAGGACGTCCCGCCCGGCCACTACAACCTGCAGGGCTTCGCGAACGAGTTCGCGCCGGGGTGGAGCGAGCTCATCACGATCGCGCGCGATCACGTCCACAACGTCCGCGTGGTGCTCGGCAAGGGCGGCTCGATCAGCGGCGCGGTGGTCGACGCGAAGGGCCAGCCGGTTCCCGGCGCGACGGTTCGCCTGCTCGACAATGCGTACGTCGAGGCGCCGTTCGCGCGGCTGCTGCACGGCGCGATGAGCCAGTTCGCCTCTTCGCACGCGGACGACTCGGGCTTCTACTCGTTCAAGTTCCTCGGCCCCGGCGTGTACCAGGTGCAGGCGAGCTCGTCGGGCCGCGCGACGGCGAGCGTGCACGGCGTCTCCGTCGAGGCGGGCAAGGACACGCGCGCCGAGCCGGTGGTGCTCACCGAGGGCGGCAGCGTCATCGGCACGGTCGTCGACGAGAGCGGCCTGCCGGTTCCGAACGCGAAGGTCTCCCTGCTCGCCGAGAACGGGACCTCTTTCGAGACACAATCGGCGAACGACGGGACCTACGGCTTCCGCCACTTCCGTCCCGGCCTCTACACCCTCGCCGCGCAGCCACCGGCCACCGACCCGAACGCCGGCAACATCTTCGCGATGGTCGTGACCTCGCTCCGGTCGAATCAGAAAGTCACGCTCGTCGAGGGACAGGAGCAGCGCGTCGACGTGCTGCTGCGGAAGAGCTGACGCGTGACGTCGCGCGCGTCTCGTGCCGCGGCCACCGCGATCGTCCTCGCCTTTCTCGGGTTCGCGATCCACGAGCTGCCGCGCTACGGCCCCACGTTCGACGCCGTCCTGGGCGAGTACCCGTTCGGCGAGGACTTCGTCCGGTTCTGGAGCACGCTCGACCAAGACGCGCTGCGATTCGAGGGGCCCGTGCCCCACTCGAACGACGCCGGCCATCCCGACTGGAAGCGCGTCTACCCGCTGAGTTGGATCTACCCGCTCGGCGCGACGCTTTCGGCCGCGGGCTGCGCCGTGTTCTCTCGCGGCCTCGGTTGGCTCGACCCGATCGACGGCCACCACCTCGTTTGTCCGATCGCGTTCGCCGCGCTGTTGTGGATGTCGTTCGTTTTCCTCGGCAAGCGCGCCGGCGCGGGCGCTGCGATCGCCGCGATGCTCGCCGTCGTGCTGCAGCCGCGGCTGCTCGGCGCGGCGAGGTACCCCGTGGAGGACGCGCCGCCGCGGCCGCGGGTCTTCGGCGCGCTGTTCCTGTTCGCGCGCGCGCTCGAGTCGAACTCGCGGCGCGCCGTCGCGGGCGGCATCGTCGTCACCGGCATCGGTCTCGCGCAGAAGATCAACGCCCTGTGGCCGCTGCTCCTGTTCGGCGCGGTCTTCGCCGCGACACGCGCGCTGCCGCTCCTGCGCGGCGACCGCGTCGCTTGGCGGCTCGTGCTCGCCGGACTCGCCGCCGCTCCGCTCGCGGCGGCCGCGTACTTCGTTTGCGCGCCGCAATACCTCGTCGACTCTCGGCAGCGTCTCGTCGATCACTGGATCCACCGCACGGTCGAGGCGACGCACGTCGTGCGCGATGCGTGGTCGTTCGAGCCGCTCGTCAACCTCGTCGTCACGATGCCGCCGGTCGTGCTCGCGCTCGCGCCGGTCGGGATCGGCGCGCTCGTGAAGCGAACGGCGCTCGCACCCACCACGCTCGCGCTCCTGCTCGCGGTGCTCGTGATCCCGCCGCTGCGGCCGTGTCTGCCGGGCATGCGGTACTTCAACGTCGTGCGCCACTTCCTCGAGTCGCTCGTCGTGTTCGGGTTCTTCGCGGGGTGCGGCGCGGCGGTGCTGCTCGGCGCGCTGCGCGGACGGCTCTTGCCCGTGCTCGCCGCGGCTGCGCTCGTCGCGTCGCCGGCTTGGGCGATCGCGCGCTGCCACCCGTTCGAGACGACCTACTACAACGCACT
>CAZOLL010000454.1:0-3865 GCA_964580365.1 uncultured Phycisphaeraceae bacterium | reverse complement strand
CGAGGCGAAGGCCGGAGCGAAGAGTCACTGGCCTCCGCGAACGCGGCGGTCGCCGCGCTCGTGCGGATCTCCGGCCCGACGAGCGCCGCGGCTGCGAACGCCTACGTGATCCTCGCGGAGATCGAAGGCCAGCGGGGTGCCTATCCTGCGGCGGAGAACGCGGCGCGACGTGCGGTGGACGCGCTTGCCTCGCGACCCGAGCGCAACTCGGACTCGCGGGCGCACGCGCAGCTCGTGCTCGCCGACGCGCTCAGCAGCCAAGGCAGGCTTGCGGAGGCGGAGGCGCTCTACCGAGACGTGCTGGCGGAGTACACGAGCGTGCTCGGCAGCGAACATTCGAGCACCCTGACCGTTCGGATGAACCTCGCGATCAACCTGGCGCGGCAGAAGCGGATCGAGGATGCCTCGCGCGAATTCGCCGCGGTGCACGAGTCGCAGGTGAAGAAGAACGGTGCCGACGCGTTCGACACTCTGCTGACGACCGCCAATGCGATCGGCGTTCACATCGAGTCCGGCCGCCCGGCCGACGCACTCCCGCTCGCGGACGACCTCGCGGAGCGCGCGGCGCGGGTGCTCGCGGCGAGCGACTGGCACCGCGCCTACTTCGAGTTCATGTGCGGCGTGGTCTGGATCGATGCAGGGCGGGTGGACGACGGGAGACGGTTGCTCCGCGGGGCGCTGCCGCTGCTCGAGAAGCAGTTCGGGGCGGACGCCGAGATCCCGCGCCGGATCCGGGACGCGGTTGCCGCGCCCGCGGCGAAGTAGCGGCCGGACTTCGACCGCCGCGGAGGCGAGTGACCTCGTCGATCGGGTCGCCCGATTCGCGTCGCGCTCGCCGATCGCCGCGGCGAGCAACGGATCGCGTCGCAGGTCGACGTGGTCGTTCAGGACCTCGTCGCCGAGAGCGCCGGATGGCGTGGCGCGCCGCGCGCGGAAACCGCGCCTACAATGCCGCGCCCGTTGATCGCGAAGCGTCAGGAGTCGTCCGGTGATCGAGGTCGAGAGGTTCGGGAAGCGCTACGGCGACCTCGAAGCGGTGCACGACTTGTCCTTCGTCGTCCAACCCGGCGAGATTCTCGGGCTCGTCGGCCAGAACGGGGCGGGGAAGACGACCACGCTGCGCGCGATCGCCGGGATCATCGACCCGAGCCGCGGCCGCCTCTCGATCGCGGGCCACGACGTGCGGAAGGACCCCGTCGAGTCGAAGCGCCGCCTCGCGTACGTGCCCGACACGCCGCACCCTTTCGACATGCTCACCGTCTCCGAGCACCTTCGGTTCACCGCGCTCGCGTACCGCGTCGTCGGCGCGCAAGCCCGCGCGGAGCAGCTGCTCGTCGAGCTGGAGCTGACCGAGAAGCGGGACGAGCTCGCGAACACGCTCTCGCGCGGCATGCAGCAAAAGCTCGCGATCGCCTGCGCGTTCCTCCACGAGCCGCGCGCGCTCCTGCTCGACGAGCCGCTCACCGGCCTCGACCCGCACGGCATCCGCCTCATGCGCGAGTCGATCAAGAAGCGCGCGGAGGCCGGCTCCGCGATCCTCATGTCCTCGCACCAGCTCGAGCTGGTCGAGAGGCTCTGCCATCGCATGCTGATCCTCGACCACGGTCGCACGGCGGCGCTCGGCACTCTGGAGGAGATCCGCGCGCTCTCCGGGCTGCCCGGGCACGCGTCGCTCGAGGAAGTCTTCTTCGCGCTCACCGAGACGGCGAAGTCTCCGAAGGAAGAGGCGGCGAAGCCGCCCGCGCCGCAGACTCCGTGAACGCTGCGCTCGCCTATCTGCTGTGGCGGCGCCGGGTGAACGGCGTGATGCAGTTCCTCCGCGGGCTCGGCCAACCCAAGCGGCTGATCGGGACGCTGTTCTGGTTCGGGATGATCGGCCTGATGATCTGGGCGCAGGTGCGCGCCACGACGCACGGCGGCCCGGCGGCGGCCGACCAGTCGGCGCAGCTCTTGAAGCTGCTCGTCGCCATGACGCTGATCATGTCGGTGTTCAGCGGCCTCGTGCAGCGCGGCCTTGCGTTCCAGCCGGCCGACATCGACTTCCTGTTCCCCGGCCCGTTCTCGCGCCGCGCGCTCGTCCTCTACCGCCTGTGCTCGATCTACCCGCTCGCGCTCGTGTCGAGCCTCATCTTCGCCGTCGTCTTCGGCAGCCGCGTGCCGAACTTCTGGCTCGCGTTCCTCGGGCTGCTCCTCGCGCAGACGGTGGCGGTGCATCTGCAGGCGATCGCTGCGCTGCTCGCGACGATGATCAGCGAGCGGGTGTTCGCGCGCATGCGGCGCGGCATCCAGTTGGCCGCGACCGTAGTCGCCGGGCTGGGGATCATCGCGGTGATGACGTCGATGTTCGAGAGCGGCACGTTCTCGGACCACGTGCGCCGTTGGCTCTCGTCGCCGACGATGGGCGTGCTGCTCTACCCCGCGGTCGCCGTCGAGCAGCTCGCGACCGCGCGCGAGATGCTGCCCGCCCTGCGCGCGGCGCTGCAGCTCGCCGCGTTGTCGGCCGGAATGCTCCTGGTCGCGCTCGCGTTGCAGGTGCGGTTCTTCGAGGCGTCGATCGAGACGAGCCGCCGCGTCTCGCGCGTGATAGCGCTCGCCGGGCGCGGCATCCCCGCGACCACCGGCCGCGACGGCGAGCAGTTCAAGGAGCTGAAGCTCCCCGCGCTGCCCGTGTTCCTCGGCGCCGGCGCGATCCTGTGGAAGAACGTGATCGTCCTCACGCGCTCGCTGCGCGTGCTCCTCTTCGCGCTGTTCGTGGCGGGGATGATCGGGACGTCGATCGCGCTCGTGGTGAAGCAGAGCATCGACCGCGGCGAGCCACGCGACGCGATCCCCATGCTGCTCGTGATGTGCGGGCTCCTGCCGTTCCTGCTGCAGAGCCACCTCGCGTTCGACTTCCGTCGCGACCTCGACGCGTTCGAGCGCTTGAAGCAGCTCCCGGCGCATCCGACGCGTCTCGCGCTCGCCGAAGTGGCGTTGCCGACGTTGCTGGCGCTCGCGTTCCAGCTCGCGCTGCTCGTCCCCGCGACGCTGTTCCTCCGCGAGTCGCTCGACCCGATCTGGATCGGCCTGCTCGTCTACCCGCTCACCACGCTCGGCGTCTGCACGATCAACAACCTCGGCTTCCTCCTGTTTCCGATCCGCACCGTGACGGCCGCCGGCCGCCCGAACCCGGGCTCGACGTCGTTGATGGTCGTCTTCAACATGTTCGTGCTCGCGCTCGCGATCGTCCCGGCAGCGATCGTCGTCGGCATCGTGCACGAAGCGACCGAATCGAGCACGCTCGCGGTCGTCGCGGGTCTTCCGGTGCAGGCGCTCGTCGACTTCGCGCTGCTCACGCTGCTCGGTTGGTGCTTCCGTCGCTTCGATCTCACGAAGGAGTGAACATGCAGTTCTGGTTGGTGAAGACCGAGCCGTCGACGTACTCGATCGACGATCTGGCGCGCGACAGGAAGACGACGTGGGACGGGGTCGCGAACCCGCTGGCGAGGATTCATCTGCGGGCGATGAAGCCGGGGGATTACGTCTTGGTCTTCCACACGGGCGACGAACGCGCGGCGCGCGGCGTGGCGAAGGTCGTGAAGAGCGCGTATCGCGATCCGAAGAGCGACGATGAGAACGCGGTCGTGGTCGATCTGGAATTCGGCGCGAAGTGGCCGCGAAGCGTGACGCTGACGGAGATGAAGGAAGATCGGCGATTGGCCGAGTGGGACATGTTTCGGAACACGAGGCTGTCGGTCGTGCCGATGACGAAGGAGCAGTGGGTCGCGGTGGGGAAGATCTTGGCCGCGAACGCTTAGCGGGGACGGTTGACGCGAGGTCGACGCGGCGGCGGGGGTCCGGGGGTCTCTTGCTCTGCGGTCCTCGC
>CAZOLL010000453.1:0-3867 GCA_964580365.1 uncultured Phycisphaeraceae bacterium | reverse complement strand
CGGCAGAAGCGCGCCGGACGCGGCGGCGCGGAACCGATCGCGATCGGCGCCGCCGCGCGACTCCACGAGCACCGCGCCGAAGTAGACCTCGGTCGGCTCGCAGGTCTTCGCGCTCGAGAGCGGACGCAGCAGGTCGTCGATCGTCGCGTCGCGCGGCGCGCCCGCGGCGCCGGATGGGCCGGCTGTCGGGCTGTACACGGCGGCGACCGCCTCCTTGAAGCTCGCGGCCACGCGGCGGCCTTCCGCCGTTTCGGGCAGCAATTCCGCGACGGCGTCGCGCGCCGCGCGCGCCGATCGATCGAGGTCCTTCGCGCCGGGGATCGCCGCGGCGCGCGCGGTCTCGAGCGCGAGCGCGACCCACGGAGCCGTGACGCGATCGGAGTCGCGCCGCTGGCGGCCCGCGCGCTGCGACGCCATGTCCTCGAGCCGGAGGAGCCCGTCCTGGAGCGCCGGCAGGTACAGCGTGTCGGCGCGCTTCGAGAGCACGTAGTGCTCGGCGAACGCGAGCGTGGTCGTCGCGTGGTTGAACAGCGTGGCGTCTTCCCATCCGCGCTGCCGGCCGAACGTGCCGCTCGCATCCTGCGCGTCGCGCAAGTAGGCGAACGCGCGCGCGACGTGGAACCGGTAGATGCCGCCCGGGATGCCGTTCTCCGCGTTGGTCAGCAGGGCCAGCGTCGCGAGCGCCGTGTTGCCGACGCGCGTCTCCTCGCGGCCTCCGAACCGCGCGGGGTCCCACGAGCCGTCCGGGTCCTGCGCTTCGGTGAGCCACTTGAGACCGTTCAGGATCGCCCGGTCCGCGGCGGATCGAGCCGTCGATTCATGCGGCGGATGCAGGCGAGCCCGGAAGCGTTCACGCACCGCCGTCACTGCGTTGTCGCGCTCGGTACGGGTCACGAAATCGCGGACGACGTCGGGCGAGAACGGCTCGACGGGTTCCGGCGCGATCACGCGCGGCAGGTCGTCGACATCGGGCCGCGGGCGGAACGAGCCGGCGTCTTCGGCGAGCTCGCCGCGCGGCAGGAACGGCGCCGGCGTGCGCCCGTCGCCTTTCGCGCGCGAAGGCGCGACGATCGGCGGCTCGGGTCCCTTCGCGACGGGCGGCAACGTGTCGGCGGGCCTCGACCCGCGCGATCCCGCGACCCACGCGACGATCGCAATCAGGTAGACCGCCGCCGCCGCGACCGCGGCCTGCGCGAACCGCGACTCGCGCACCTGTCGGCGCGCGACCGCGAGCACGCGGCGCAGGCGGCCGGGGATGACCTCCGGTTCGGCCGCCGTCTCGAACTCGCGCTCGACGGCGAGTCGCGCCAGCGTCCGCGCGCGGAACCCCGCGCTCGTCGGCGGGGCGTCGATCTGCGTGAGCGCGCGAGCCAGCCGCCGATCGGCGCTCAGCTCGGCGGCGCAACGCGCGCAGGTTCGCGCGTGCTCCGCGACGGCGCAGGCGACGTCGGGCGACGCCGCGCCGAGTGCGACGTCGATCAGATCCTCTCTCGTCACCGTGCACTTCATTGCGGTCTGTCGTCCTCGACTTGGGCGCCCATCAGGCGCCGCAGGAGCTGCACGGCGGCGTGGACGCGGGACTTCACCGTGCCGATCGGGATCCCGAGGGTGGCCGCGACGTGCTCGTACTTCATGCCGTCGCGGCCCGCCAGCATCAGCACGGACCGATAGATCTCGGGGATCTTCTCGAGCGCCGCGCGCAGGCGAGCGACGTCATCCGCGCCGGACAGCGCGTCCTCGACGGGAGGCTCCTCCACGGCGATGCGGTCATGGAGCGACCCCTCGCTCTCCTCGCCGAACGGCTGATCGAGCGAACGCTCGGTCGGACGCACTTTCCTGCCGCGGTACACGTCGATCCAGTAGTTCCGGGCGATCCGGAAGATGAACGTCGCCGCCGATGCGGTCGGCACATAGGACTCGCGCGCCCGGTACACCCGCACGAAGACCTCCTGAGCGCAGTCCTCCGAGAGCTGTGCATCCCCGCACAGCGAGTGGAAGAACCGGATCAGGCGCCGCTCGAATCGATCGACGATCTCCTCGAACGCCCTCAGGTCGCCGTCACGCAACCGAACCAGCAGCTCGGCGTCGGGATGCTCCATCGGGCCCGAGGCGCGGCCAACGGGAGGGCTCGCACCGGGTTCGTCCGGAATCCGTTGGTCTCGCGAGGGCGTGCGCCGCGTCACGGCTTTCGCTCGGAGATCCTCCGCACGATCCCGTCCAGGCAATCGCGCGTGGCGCGTCCGAACGGCGAGTTCCAGTAGGCGCCGGTGCGCATCTGCTCGGCCGTGGGCACCACGATCTGCCGGACGTCGATCTGCTCGAACTGACCCCTGACGGTCCCCTGGTCGACCACGGAGCCGTCCGCTCCGCGGAGCGCGTAGGCGATCTCCACCACGGCCCGCCGCCGGCGGTTGGCCGACTGCGCTTGCAGATACACGACCGATGCCCCGGCGTCCTCGTCGCGATACCCCGTGACCGAGGTCTCCAGGACCAGGCCGTCTTGCTCCGGGGTCGACGCATCGCGAGGCGCCACGGAGATCACCCAGCGGCGGGAGGTGCGCAGCAGGTCCGCGAGGAGGTCGACCGAGCCACGGGTGAACTCCGCGACGACCGCGTTCGCGCAGTCGTTCTTCATCTCGGCGACCAGGAGCGGCGGACGCACTTCGAGCGGCAGCGTTTCGATCGGGGGCGTCGAGCCGGAAGGGTCGGTCCAGATGCAGCCGATCGGCAGGAGTGCGAGCACGAGGACGGCGACCGCGCGCGGCCACGGACGATTCGTTCCGGACGGGGTCATCGGAACCATTATGGCGACACTCCCGACGCGACGAATCTTCCGAGCGCCTCGCGGGCCCGGAAACCCGCGGCCGTCACGGCGAGAACGCGAGCCTCCTCCCCGGCGATCGCGATCTCGACCGAGAGGACGTCGGGCGGGAACGCGCCGCGGACACGCTCGGGCCACTCGACCGCGACCACGTCCCCCGCGGCGATGAACTCGTCGAGCCCGGTGCGCGCGAACTCGTCCGGGTCGCGCACGAAGTAGGCGTCGAAGTGGTCGAGCGTGCGCGCGCCGGCCGGGTAGCGGTGCAGCACCCCGAAGGTCGGGCTCTTCACGCGGCGCGGATCCCCGTCGAGCCCGGCGATCAGTCCGCGGACGAAGCGCGTCTTCCCCGCGCCGAGCGGGCCCGACAGCAGGATCACCTCGCCGCCGCGGCACGCCCGTCCGAGAGCAGCGGCGAGCGCCTCGGTCGCGGCCGGCGACGAGGATTCGATCCGCAGGCTCGTGGTCTCGGCGGACGTCACGGTTCGGGCTCCCGCGTTTCGAACGAGTGCTCGAAACCGCCCGCGCGCAGCGGCCGCGCGACGCCACGCTCCACGAGCACCACGCCACTCGGGGCGCCGGAGCATTCGCCGATCCGGGTGACCTCGCAGCCGAGCGCCGAATCGCTCACGACGCCGTCGGCCGCGGCTCTGTCGACCGCGAACAACAGTTCGTAGTCCTCGCCGTCGTCGAGCGCGCGCGCGAGCGAGGTGCGGTCGCGTGTGGGCTTCGCGTCCGGCGAGATCGGGATCCGCTCCGCATCGATGCGCGCGCCCACGCCGCTCGCGGCGCACAGCCGCGCGAGGTCGGTCGAGAGTCCGTCCGACAGGTCGATCATCGCGCGCACCCGATGTCGTTCCGCGAGTCTCGCCCCCGCCGCGACGCGCGGTTCGAACGTGAGGTGACGCCCTGCGGCGGACCCGCCGAGCCGGCCCGTCACCATCAACACGTCTCCGGCGCGGGCGCCCGAACGCAGCACCGCGCCGTGCGGAGCGACGAGTCCGGTGAGCGCCACGCCGATCACGAGCGGCCCGCTCGACCGCTTGGTA
>CAZOLL010000452.1:0-3903 GCA_964580365.1 uncultured Phycisphaeraceae bacterium | reverse complement strand
CTGTTCGGCTTCGGGCCGCGATGCGTGCGGACGCCCGACTCGCCGCTCGACCCGCCCGAGCGCGAAGCGGAGCTCGTCGACAACGACGGCACGTGGCTCGAAGCGACCGACCTCGTCTTCGTCGACCCGATCGGGACCGGGTACAGCCGCGCGGCCGACGGAGTGGACGCGAAACGCTTCTACGGCGTTCGCGACGATGGCGCGTGCATCGCGGAGTTCGTGCGCGTCTTCCTCACGCGCTTCGATTGCTGGGACCAGCCGCTGTTCATCGGCGGCGAGAGCTACGGCACCTGGCGCGCGGCCTTCGTCGCGAAGCACCTCGAAGAGCGCGGCATCCGACCCGCGGGGGTGTTCCTGATCTCGGGAGGGATCCCCGTCGGTTCGGTCGAGACGGAAGAGGCGCGCGTCGCGCACCTTTTGCCGGCGAGGACCGCCGCCGCGTTCTTTCATCGCATACTCGAGCCGGGCCTGCTCGGCGACCTCGACGACGCGCTCGCTCGCGCAGACGCGTGGGCCGCCGACGTCTACGCTCCGGCGCTCGCGCGCAGAGACGAGCTCGGCGACGCCGAACGCGACGCGATCGTCGCCGGTCTCTCGCGTTGGACGGGGTTGACCGCCGCCGCGATCGATCGCGATGCGCTCGTGATCGATCGGCAGACGTTCGCGTCGGGGCTGCTTCGCGACGGCGGCGCTGCCCTGGAGAAGTTCGACACGCGCCGGGTCGCAGGCGCCGCCGAGCTGCCGGCCGCGGCGCTGGCCGCGCTCGTCGAGAACTACTTCCGCCTCGATCTCTCGTGCGACCCCGGGAACGAGTACCTCGGACTCGACGGCGATCGACACGGCACTGACGACCCGGGCGCGAACTGGCGCTGGGACCACGCCGAGGTGGGGGAGACACCGCCGATCCACTTGACGCAGGGCGACGGTCCGCCCGGCGCCCGGCCGGCATGGCTGCGCGACGCGCTCGAGCGCGACCCGCGGCTGCGCGTGTTCGTCGCTTCCGGCCACTTCGACTCGATGAACTCGCTCGCGCTGAATCGCCACCTCGTGAGCTGCCTGCCGCCGCCGCTCGCCGAGCGGTTCACGATCGTCGCGTACCCGGGCGGGCACATGATGTATCTCGACGCGGGCGTGCGCATGCGGATGAAGGCCGACGCGGCGGAGTTTCTCGCGCGCGCGGCGGGCGAGGCGCCGGCTCCATCGGATCCATCGGCTCCATCGGACCCGGCGCCATCACCGGCCGCGCAGACCGTCGCGGTGCATGACGACTCGGCGCGCGCCGATGTCTTCACGACGCATCACTCGGTCCGCGTCGACGGCAAGGCGCTCGCCTACGTCGCGCACGCCGGCACCTTGCCGCTCCGCGACCACAAGACCGGCGACGTCCACGCACACGTGTTCTTTGTGTCGTACCGCGTCGCACCGGCGGCGGGCGCGCCGGCGCGCCCGATCCTCTTCGCGTGGAACGGCGGGCCGGGCTCGAACGCGGGCCTTCTCCACGTCACGGCGATGGGGCCGGAGCGCCTCGCGATGGACGACGTCTACGCGACCGCGGACCCGCGCAGGATGTGCTCGATGGTCGACAACGAAGCGACGTGGTTGCCCGCGACGGACCTCGTGTTCGTCGACCCGGTCGGGACGGGGTACAGCCGGCCGGCGCGCGCCGAGTTCGGACGCGAGTTCTACGACGTCGCCGGAGACGTCGAATCGCTCGCGCGGTTCATCGATCTCTTCCGCGAGAGGTTCGATGCGCGGGACGCGCCGCTCCTGCTTGCCGGCGAGAGCTACGGTTCGCTCCGCGCTGCGGCGGTTGCGCGCGCGCTCGCGCGTCGCGGCACTCGCGTCGACGGCATCGTGTTCATCTCCGGCAGCCCGGGTCTCGAACCGCTGCCGCCGCACGTCCAAGCGGCGTCCGCACTGCAAAGCTTCACCGCGACGGCGCTCTGGCACGGAAAGCTCGCGCAGCCGCTCGTTGCCGACCGTGCCCGGACGCTCGAAGACGCCGCGCGATGGTCTCTCGGCGACTACGCCGGCGCGTTGTCGCGCGTCGATGCGCTCGCGCCGGAGGAGCGTGCGTCGATCCGCGAGCAGCTGGTTCGGCTCACGGGCCTTCCGCAGGCGGCGTTCGACGGCCACGACCTCGAAGTGTCGGCGCCCGCGTTCTCCGAGGGACTCCTCGCCGGCGAGGGTCGCGTGCTCGGTCGCTACGACGCGCGGATGAGCCGCCCGCGCAAGGCGGACGAGCGCTCGTTCGACCCGCGCGAGGACGCGAGCCTGGCTCCGATCGAGAACGTGATGGGCGGCAACGCGCCGGCGATGCTCCGCTACCTGCGTCGCGAGCTCGGCTACGAGAACGACCTGTACTACATCGGCCCGTTCGGCGGCGCGTGGCCGCCGCCGAAGAACCCGCGCGGCGACTGGATGAGCATCCGCTGGAACTGGCGCAACTCGCGGCAGGAGCCGGAAGCGCCTCTCGTCGAGGTGCTCGCGTCGAACCCGAACCTCGTCGTCCTGCATGCGTCCGGCCGCTACGACCTCGTGACTCCGCCCGGTCCGGCGGCCGCGCAGATCGCCGCGCTCGAGCCTTCGCTCCGCGAGCGCTTCACGGTGCGCGTGTACGAAGGCGGGCACTCGTTCTACCTCGACCGCGCCTCGCGCGCGGAGTTCGCCAAGGACGGCGCAGAGTTCGTGAACGCGGCGGCTGCGGCGAGCGGACGGTCGCCGAGTCGGCGCTAGCGGTCGCGCACCTCGAGGCAAAGCGTCAGCATCGCGGTCGAGTAGACGCGGCCGCCGCGCACTCCCCACGGGTCGAACTGGGGGTCCCACGAGCCTCGCTCGCAGCCGTCGGAACGCTGCTGCTCCACGATCGCGCTGAACAATTTGGCCCGCCACGAGCCCCACGCGCTCCCGCCGACCTGTCGCAGGGCCTCGGTGCCATGAAACCAGTAGTAGAAGTCGATCGTCCCTTCGTTCTCGTTCCAACGCGGCAGTTGCTTCAGCAAGCGCGCTGTGCCGCCGCGAATCGCGGGACTGCCGCTCGGCTCGCCCAGCGACAATCTGGAGCGGACCGCGACGGCGGTCATCGCTTCGGTCCGCTCCGGCGGCCACTTCTCCGCGGACCGCGGTTCGCGCGCGCTCAGGCCGCCCTTCGTGATGTAGCCGGTGCGCCAGCTGTTCTCGTCCGTCAGGTCGTCGATCAACCGCTTCGCGCCTTCGAACGCGGCGTCATCGACGCCGAGTCCGTGCTGCTTTCCCGCCGTCAGGCACGACACCATCCATGCGGTGACCGAAAGGTCGTTTTCTCCAGTCGGCGGATACGCGTAGCGCCACGCCGACTTCGGGTTCCTCGCGGCCTTGATGAAGTCCAGCCCGGCTTGGGCCGGGCGAGCGAATTCGGTCGACCCCGTGGCTCCGTACCCTTCGATCACGCAGAGGGTCGCGATCGCGTGATCGTAGATGAATGCCATGTGTGAATTGGGAATGCCGAAACAACCGGTTTTCTCGTCCTGCGCGCCGATGAGGTACTCGAGGCCCCGTTTCACGTTCGATCGGTACCGCCCGGTGGACGGCGTGTTGCCCGCGCGGAGGAACGCGAGCAGCGAAAGGCCGGTGCAACCGATGTCGTGGACCAGTTCTCCGGCGTTCGTGCACTTCGCGCCGGAGCAGCGCTCGTGAAAGTCGTGGCTCGACCAGTGGCCCTCGTCGTCCTGGTGGCGCGCGAGCCAGTCGAGTCCGCTGTCGACGGCGGAAGGCATTGCCGGAACCGGTTCCTTCTCGTCCGCCCGCGGCGCCTCCGCCGGGATGCTCGCCGACGCGAGAGCGGGCAGATTGCGGATCCGAGCGAGTTCGTCGTTCACCGCGACGGCGTCCGGGATTCTCTTTGCTTGAGTCAGGGTCTTCACC
>CAZOLL010000451.1:0-3909 GCA_964580365.1 uncultured Phycisphaeraceae bacterium | reverse complement strand
GATCACTTCGCGCGCGCGGCGCCCTCGGCCTTGCGCCAGTCCTGGATGCGCGAGAAGAACAGGTCGGTGAACGTGTCGACCTCGTGCTTCGGGAACAGCGCGGTCACCTTCTGGCGCACGGCGTCCTTCGCGCGGTCGGTGCCGAAGAACTCGTTCGCGACCTCGTCGAGGTGCGCGAGGTGCTTCGCACAGAACTCCTCGAACTTGTCGGTCTCGAAACGCTGGTTCGCAAGCTTCGCGTAGGCCGCGAGCTTCTCGCGATAGGTGCCGGGCTTGTCCGCGATCGCGAAGAACGGCTCCCAGTCCTGGTTGATCCGGAACTTGCGCTTCGTCGCGGCGCAGAACAACGCCCAGCGCACCTTCGCCTTCACGAGCCAGGGGAAGTGGTAGTGCAGGGACGTCACCTGCGAGTCGGGACACGCGTTCGCGAAGTCGATCGGGTGGAAGACGCCGTCACGGCGCAGCGCCTCGCACGAGTTGAAGTCCCACCCGAAGAACGAGTTGATCGTCAGCGTCATGTCTCGCACGACCGACTCGTCGTCCGCGCTCATGAAGTTGCGGTCGACGCGGTAGCGGTCGTGGAGCGGTTGGCCCGCGTCGTACTTGATCGCGCGCACCTGTGGTCCGACGCCGAGGCCGCGCACGAACAGATCGAAGCCGTCGACCGCCTTCTGCAGGTGCATCACGCGCTTCTCGCTCGATTCGTAGGCCGCGCGCAGCGCCTTCTCGTCGTCGATCTTGGTCACTCCGACCCACGCGCCGCCGTCGTACGGCTTCATGAACAGCGGGTAGCCGAGCGACTTGCCGATCGCGCCGAGGTCGAACAGCTTGGCGTAGCGCTGCAGCGTGACGTCGAGGTCGGGTGTCTTCTCGTACGCCTTCGGCGGAAGCATCCACGTCTCGGGGACGGGCAGGCCGAGCCGCATCATCGCGCAGTAGGTCGTGTGCTTCTCCATGGCCTGAATTGCCCACGGATTGTTGAGCACGTAGAGCCCGTCCATCACGACGGCCTTCTTCACCCACTCGCGGCTCACGTGATACCAGTGCGTCAGGCGGTCGAGCACGACCGTGTACCGGCACGGCTGCTTCAGGTCGAACGGCTCGATCGTCACGCGATCGACGGCGAAGTCGACGGTGTCCTTGCCGAGCTTCAGCTTCAGGTCGAGCCGCTTCACGATCTCCTCGAAGCAGATCGGCCAGCAGATATCGGCACCGAGCGAGAGCCCGATGATGCGCGTCACCTTCGCCAAGGGTTCACTCCTCGAGTCTTCCTGCGTTCATTCGTAGACGAGCCAGAGCGGGCCGGGGAACAGCCACGACAGTCCTTCCCGCAAGCGGTCGCGCCAGTTCTCCCAGTTGTGTCCGTCGCGCGACTCGGTGAACCGCACTTCGGCGAACCGCTGGAAGAGCGGGACCATCGAGCGGTTCTCGTAGATCAGCGACTCATACATGCCGCAGCTCACGAACATCCGCTCCGCGGGGCGCCCGGGGTTCGTGCGGAACTCGTTCATGAACTCCACGACGGCGTCGAACTCGGGGCCGCGGTGGTGGCGACCGATGTCCGAGAACGCGAACGAGCCGGACTGCAGCAGGAGGTTGCCGAACACGCCGGGCTTGCGCCACGCGGTCGACAGCGCGGCGACGGCGCCGAAGCTCGCGCCCATCAGGCAGCGCGCCTGCGGCCGCGGCTGCAGCGGGTACTTCTCCTCGAGCGCGGGCAGCACCTCGTCCGCGACGAAGTCCGCGTGCGCGGGATCGGCGCCGTACTCGGCGAGACGCCGGCGCGGCGACAACAGCGCGACGACCATGCCCTGCACCTCGAGCCGGTGGATCAGGTTGTCGAGCACCGTCTTCAGCGAGGAGAAGCGCAGGTAGTCGTCGCCGTCGTGCACCACGAGCAACGGGTAGCGGCGGCGCGGCCGGAAGCGCGCGGGCAGGTACACCTTCACGCGGCGCTCGTCCGCGAACGCGCGGCTCTTCACGATGATCTCGTCGAACGCGCCGGCGCGCGTGTCCGGGCTCGGCAGCGTCCACTTCGGGACTTCGTAACCCGTGCCGAAGCAGACCGAGTTCGAGCCGAACGGATCGTTCGCCTGGTGGGGGTTCAGCGGGTCGAGGATCCAGCGGCCGCGGCCGCCCTCGATGATCTCGAGCTTGTATTCGATGCGCGATTTCTCGGGCACGTCCATCACGACGAACCAGAGGTCGGATGTCCCCGCGCGGCGCAGCGCCTGCACCGACGGGAGGCCCCAGACCCAGTGGCGCAGGTTCACGTGATCGGCGGCGCCGCGGTAGACGAACGTGACGGTGTGTCCGTCGACGAGCGGGAACGAGTTCTCCGCGAGGAACGCGTCGATCGTCTCCGCGGGAATCGAGCGGCCGCGGTTCAGGAGGTCGAGGGCGTTCTCGGTGGGCGTCACGACGCGACCTCGAGCGAGCCGTCGATGCCCAGGACGCGCGTGTCGGGAGCGAACGCGACGGTCTTCCCGTCGGCGACGAGGCTCGCGCGGTCGTTCATCGGCACCGCGCGCAGCGGAGCGAACCGCCGCGCGAACAACGAGACGCGCACGGGATCTTCGAGGTCGAGGCGCGCTTTCGCGTGGGGCAGCGCGATGATGCCGCGACACGCGGCGAGTCCGCGGTCGAGCACCTCCGGGTTGCCGGCGCCCTGCGGCGGCGTGTCGTGGAACAACACGATCTGCTCGCACAACGCCATCGCGCCCGCGGACCACGCGACGATCGGCAGGCGCTCGGCGAGATCGAGCACGCCGAAGAGCCTCAAACGATTCAGGAGAACCGCGACGTGGCCGCCGGCAATCGCGAGGACCTCCGCGTCCTCCAGTTGGCGCGAGATCTCGCGGCGATGGCGCTCGACGAGCGGCCGTTCGAGCGGCCGCACCTTCGCCTCGAATGCGGCGTGGACTTCCGCCACGCGGTCGAGGTGGTGAGCGTCGATGCGCCGCACGATGTCGAGCGCCGCGTCGCACTCGGGGTCGAGCAGATCCGCCGCGTCGTCTCGCCGCTCGAGCTCGGCGCAGGCGGCGAGCGCGTGGGACAGCTCGATGCGGTAGAGGTCGTGGAGTCGGGCGAGCCTTTCGTACCGCTTGCGCATCCCCTCGTGCAGGCCGGGATCGCTCGCGAAGATCTTCTCGCAACGCTCCCACAACTGCAGGTTGAAGCTGCGACCGGAGAGGTGCGCGCGCAGCTCGTCGTCCTCGACTTCGCGCTCCTCCCAGCCCGCTGTGATCGTCGCCACCCATCCGGTCAGGCCGAGCGTCTCGAGCGTCTCGGCGACGATCGGGACGTGGCGTTGCGGGCCGAGCAGCGTGACGGGCGGCATCGCGCGCAGGATAGCAGCCTCGATTCGATCGCGGCGGGCGCAGCGTTACACTCCGCGCCGTTCTCGTGACGAGGGTCCAGCATGCGCCCGCTCGCCGCCTCGATTGCCTTGCTCGCCGCCGCCGCCGCGCCCGTCGCACCGTGCGCGCGCGCCGGCGCCGTCACCGCCGTCGTGAAAAAGGGCACGTTGATCCTCACCGGTTCCGCCCTGCAGGACCAACTGACGATCTCGCAGCTCTCGGTCGCGAACGCGAACCAGTTCCGCATCGATCCCGCGCCGGGGACGACGGTGAACGGCAGCACCGCGGATGCGCTGATGGATGGCGTGAAGCGCGACATCCGCCTCGAGCTCGCCGGCGGGGACGATCTCGTCTCGATCATCGGCGCCACGGTGCCGCGCGACGTCCGACTCGTCGCGCCGGCGACCGGCACGGTCGGGTTCTTCGTCTCGGGCGCGACCGTCCGCCGCAACCTCGACCTCCGTTCGTCCGGCGCGCGGGTGATGACGACGCTGACTTCTTCCGGAGTGCGCGGCGACGTCGTCGCCCGGCTCGGCGGCGTGGATGGCGA
>CAZOLL010000450.1:0-3929 GCA_964580365.1 uncultured Phycisphaeraceae bacterium | reverse complement strand
TGACCACGGCGCCGGTGCCCTGCGGCTCGATCCGCGCGATCCGGTCGGTCGTGATGTTGATCTTCGACTTCGGGTCGAGCGCCTCCTGGACGCGATCGACCTTCCGCAGATCGGCGAACCCGCTCTCGTTGCTGCCCGACTTCTCCTGGGTCGCGTCGCCCTTGTACTTCGCCTTGGGGTTGTTCGGCAGCTGCGCCGACGAGCCGCCCCAGTCGACGCTCGTCGCACCGCGGCGCACCGACTCGATCGAATCCTCACCGGTCGCATTCTTCAGCGGGGAGAACTCCTCGGCGCGCTCCGCCTCGACCACCAGCGTCCGCTTGGCGAGCGGCAGCGCATCGAACACGAACGTCTCGAACTTCACCACCTTGCCGCCGCCGACGTCGGTCGGGTGCGGCTTCACGGCGCGGTGGTACGGGAGCTTCAGTCCGCCCTCGGTGATGCGCCGCACGAACTCGACCGACAGTACGTGGATCGCGATGTTGCCGGCGCGGAAGCGCAGCCGGCCGTCCGCTTCGACCGCCTGCGCGAGCGCGGGCGACAGGTCGCTGTACTCCACGACGCCGGTTTTTCGCCCGGAGCGCGCGAACACGCCGACCTTCTCCGCGGCGGAACGCTTCACCACCACCTTGCTCGACATCTCCGAGCGACGCAGGTGGTGCAGTCCGACGAATGCTGGTTCGCAGATGCGCACCAGGGGATTGTCGACCTGGAAGTAGAAGATCTCCTCGACGCCGCGGCGCGCGAGGATCTCGAGCGCACCGGACCGCCGCAACGCGAGGAGCGCGCCGCCGTGGCCGTCGGGGGACAGGAACAGTTCTCCGGGCCGCGAGAGCACGAGCCGCCCGCTCGGATCGACGGCCGGCAGCATCCCCTGCGAAAACAGGATGACGTCGTCCTTCGGGAGCCCGAACCAGCGGTTCGACTCGAAGAACCGCGCGGTCTCGTCGTGGTTCGCCGCGCTCGTCATCACGAGGAAAGGGATCGCGCCGCCGTGGCGCGCGCGCAGAGCGCGCACCTTCGACGCGTGCCATTCGAAGAGCGACGCACCGCTCACCGGACCGATCGGGAAGCAACCCTTCGGACCCGAGAAGCCGAGCCGTGAGCCCTGCCCGCCGGCGACCACCATCGCGGCGACGCGGCCGGCTTTGAGCAGCTCGTTGCCGGCCGCGATCGCCTTGCGGTCGTTTCGCGGGCGTCCGCTGTCCGAGCGCGCGGCGACGTACGGCGCGGCTTCGATCCTCTCGAGGTCGAGCGTCGCGACGGGTCGGTCGTCCTTCAGCTCGCGCGCGAGCCGCGCGAGCAGCACGAGGTCGACCGATGCCAGCTCCGTGGCGAATCGTTCAGCGACATCGGGTGAGAGCCGCTCCGCACCGGCGAGCACGTGGCTCTGGCCGGCGGTTTCGAGCGCCGCGCGCAGGAGGTCGAGTCGAGCGGAAGGATTCGTCGTCACGGCCGGCCGCCCCCGGGACCTGGCCGCGCGTCAGCGCAGCTTGCCGGCGATCAGGCAGACGTTGTGCCCGCCGAAGCCGAGCGAGTTCGACATGGCGAAGTCGACGCGCATGTCGCGCGCGGAGCCCGGCACGTAGTCGAGGTCGCACGCCGGGTCGGGGTTGACGAGGTTCTTCGTCGGGTGCACCACGTTGTGGTGGACGCTCTTCGCGATGACGTTGAACTCGACCGCGGCCGACGCGCCGAGGAGGTGGCCGATCATCGACTTCGAGGAGGAGATCGCAAGCGATCGCGCGTGCGCGCCGAACGTCTTCTTGATCGCGGTGGTCTCGATCGCGTCGTTGTAGGCGGTCGAGGTGCCGTGCGCGTTGACGTACTGGATCTGTTCCGGCGAGAGCCCCGCGTCCTTGAGAGCGCGCGCCATCGCGCGCGCCGGGCCCAGGCCGTCTTCTTTCGGAGCGGTGATGTGGAACGCGTCGGCCGAGGAGCCGAAGCCGAGGACTTCGCCGTAGATCCGCGCACCGCGGCGCTTCGCGTGCTCGAGCTCCTCGATCACGGTGATGGCGGCGCCCTCGCCCATCACGAAGCCGTCGCGGTCGCGATCGAACGGGCGGCTCGCCGCCTGCGGGTCGTCGTTGCGCGTCGAAAGGGCCCTCAACGCGCAGAACCCCCCGAGACCGAGCGGGGTGATCGCCGTCTCGGAGCCGCCGGTGAGGACGACATCCGACTCGTCGTACTGGATCGAACGCAGCGCCATGCCGATCGCGTGGCCGGCCGAGGCGCACGCCGAGCCGGTGGCGAAGTTGGTGCCGCCGAGGCCGTACTTGATCGAGACGTGCCCCGACATCGCGTTCACCATCAACTTCGGGATGAAGTGCGGCGAGATGCGGCCGGGGCCGCGCTCGAGCAAGGTCGAGTGCATCGACTCGAGCTCGTTGATGCCCCCGATGCCGGAGCCGAGGATGACACCGATGCGCTCGCGGTTCGACTTGTCGAGGTCGAGGCCGGAATCGGCGAGCGCTTCACCCGCGGCGACCAGCGCGTACTGCGTGAAGACGTCGAGCTTGCGCGCCTCGATCTTCGGGAAGTGCTCGTCTTCCTTGAAGTCGCGGCACTCGCCGGCGAACCGCGTGGGAAACGCCGTGACGTCGAAACGGGTCACCGGGCCGATACCGCTCTTGCCCTGGACCAACCCGTCCCACGTCTTTTCGGTGCCGATCCCGAGGCACGTCATCGTGCCCAGGCCGGTGATCACCACCCGTCGACGCGCCATGTCGGTGCTCGACCCCCGCTTTCAGCCGACGCGCTTCTTGATGTAGTCGATCGCGTCGCCGACGGTCTGGATCTTCTCCGCGTCCTCGTCGGGGATGTTGATGTCGAACTCGTCCTCGAACTCCATGACGAGCTCCACCGTGTCGAGGGAATCGGCGCCGAGATCATTGATGAAAGAGGTGGCCGCCTGGATCTTGTCCCGGCTCGCCCCCATCTGTTCGCAGACGATGTTGATCACGCGCTCGTCGACTGTTGCGCTCACTCGTGTCCTCCAGATCGGTCAGTCCGACCCCGCGGATGGGGAAGTCGGAACGGGTTCTGATCGTGACGCCGGTCGAATCGGTTCGACCGGTTACCGCCGCCGGCGGGCATGCACCGGCTCGCCTTCAACAACCCGAGGCCGCCGGCGTCGACGCCGTTCCTTCGGGGCCGAACAAGGTGGGTATTCAACGTGGGCTCCGGGAGTCTTTCAACGGCTTTCTTGTCGCGCGGCATCGCGCAACTCCCGGCGCGGCAACTTCCTAGCGTTCCATCTGTAAAGGCGCTCACAGCGACATGCCGCCGTCTACGACGATGACCTGTCCGGTCACGTAGGCGGCGAGGTCGGACGCGAGCCAGACGACGGCCGACGCGACGTCGTCCGGCGAGCCGAAGCGGCCGAGGGGGATCTGCTTCATCGAAGCGTCCTTCACCTCCTGCGGCAGTCCTTCGGTCATGTCCGTCGTGATGAAACCCGGAGCGATCGCGTTCACGGTGAGGCCGCGCGAGCCGAGCTCCTTTGCAAGCGACATCGTGAAGCCCACGATGCCGGCCTTCGCCGCCGCATAGTTCGACTGCCCGGCGTTTCCCATCAGGCCGACGATCGAGGTGATGTTCACGATGCGGCCGGCCTTCGACTTCATCAGCGGGCGCGCCGCGGCGCGGCAGAAGTTGAAACAGCCTTTCAGGTTCACGGACACGACGCGGTCGAAGTCGGCCTCGCCCATCCGGAGCAGGAGCCCGTCCTTCGTGATTCCGGCGTTGTTCACGAGCACGTCGATGTGCCCCATGTCCGCAACGACGCGATCGACGGCAGCCTGCGCGGCCGCGAAGTCGGACACGTCGACGCCCAGCGCGAGCGACCGGACGCCGAGCGCGGCGACCTCCTTCGCGACGGGCGCGGCACGGTCCTCGGCGGTGGCGAGCACGGCGACGTCCGCGCCGGC
>CAZOLL010000449.1:0-3957 GCA_964580365.1 uncultured Phycisphaeraceae bacterium | reverse complement strand
CGTGCTGGTCGCGTCGACGCCGTCGTAGTTGCCCGGGACGTACGGCGTGCCGAGATCACCCGGCGTGGTCTGGTGGCCGCCCATGCTGTCCTTCAGACCGCTGCCGCCCTGCGAAGGAATGCCCTGGCTCTGCGCGGTGTTCGGGATCCATGTCGTGTGGCCGGCGTGCACCGTGACGTCGCGCAGAACCGTGTTGGTCACCGCGCCGCCGATCGGGCAGAACGCGACTCCCGTGAGATCGAGCAGCGTGCCGGCGAGGTTCGCGGTGTCGGGCGAGGCGTCGACGGCGCGGAAGAGGTGCTGGAAGCGCGCGCTACCGAGCACCGAGTTGCCGCCGATCGGCGTCGACGTGCCGAACGGGAACGCCGAGAACTGCCCGGGCTCCTGCGGCGGGTTCACGTCGTCGTGGATCTTCTGGAAGAACTGCACCGGCGCGCCGGAGAGGAAGCCGTTCGAGAACAGGTTGATGTCCGCGATGAACGGGCCGAAGATGTTGCCCTTCGGGCCGGTCAGCGTGGTCGGGATGTCGCGGTAGGACACGCCCGCGTTGTTGTCCGAGTCGAAGCCGGTCTGCGGCTGGCCCTTGAAGCGCAGCACGACGGCGCCGTAGTCGGGGATCGCGAGGTCGCCGGCCGACACGAAAGTGAAGCTGTAGTCGACGGTCGGGGACGACTGCGAGATCAGCGACAGCGGCGCGGCGAGCGGTTGTCCGCCCGCGTCCGACACGCCGCGCTCGCCCTGCGCCACGAACTCGGTGAACCCCTGGTCGCCGAGCAGCGCCGAGAGCACGTCGCTGGTCGGGACCACCTTGATGTGGAAGCGCAGGTTCTTCGGCGTCTTGCCGAGGCCGACGACTTCCGTCGTGCCCGCCGACGCACCGAACTGGATCTTGCGCGCCGGAGCAAACGTGACGCGCTTGCCGCCCTGCGTGAGCGAGACCGCGCCCAGATAGTTGAGGCCGAAGTTGTCGGGCGCCGGCTCATCGGTGATCAGGAAGGACTCGTAGGGCCGGAACGACGACTCGAGCATCGGCTCGCTGAAGAGGAACGAGAACGTCGAGAGCGGATCGACCGGGTCGTCGATGCTCTGAACCAATCCGTTGCGGTCGCGGACCTGCGCGAAGTTCTTGAGGTCGGTGTTCGCCGCGGCCTGCGGATCGGTCGGGTCCCAGAGGTCGGGGTTGATCGGGTGGGCCGGATCCGGCTCGAAGTACTCGGCGCGGACGACCTGGTACTCCTGCGTCGCGGCCAGCGGGATCACGATGTTCTTCGCGACCTCGAACGTGTTCAGGAACATGCCGCCGCCGAGCGGCGCGACCGTGTTGCGCACGATGACGAGCGCCTCGGTGTTCGGGCCGTCGGGGCGCAGGCGCAGCACGCCGCCCGCCCACTCGCCCTTGCCGCCGTTCGCCGCGGTGTCGTAGGCGACGTTCAACGCGATGTTGATCGCGGCCGCGCCGAACGAGTCGCCGTTGACAGGCGTGAACGGCCCGCGGAAACCGAACTCGCGGATGAGGCGCGGCGACGAGGCATCGGGGAGGAACCCGTTGAAGCCGCCGGCGCCGGCGCCGGTCGAGCTCTGCTTGAAGAAGTCGAGCACCTCGTTGCCGGGGTTGAACGCGATCGCCGCGCCGCCCGCATCGGTGGAGCCGAGCGAGTCGCCGCGCGGCTTCAGCGTGCCGCCGTCGACGCTCTCGATCGTGTCTCCCGTGGTCTTGAAGTCGAGCCTGCCGACGCCGGTCGGATCGGCGACCGGATCGCCGTTCGCATTCAGCACGACCGGGCTGCCCGGGAAGCCGGGCGCCGCGCCGATCGCGGGGTTCAAGACCAGGCGACGACCCTGCACGAACACCTCGACCGTCACCGGCGAGCCGTTCACCGTGACCGTGAACGGTGTTTCGGCGGTGGTCAGTCGGTTGGCATCGAGATGGAGCGAGGCCTCGGCGATCTTGCGGTCGAACTGCACCACGAGCACCGCGTTGCGCGGCACGACCGGCGGCGTGAACAGGGGACCGAGGTTGAAGGCGTAGGGCTCGGCCTCGTCGATGCTCGGGAAGATGCCGTGCAGCGAGCCGGGGATCGGCAGGTCGGAGATCGGGTCGATCTCGACCGTCGTGAACGGACTCACGACCTTCATCGAGATGCCGTCCTGGTTGCGCAGACCGCGGCCGAAGAAGACTTCCTTGATGCGCACCGGAGCGCCCGGATCGGGGATGTTCTTCGGGTACTCGTCCTCGCCGACCTTGCCGGACACCGGCTTGGGAGGCGCGACCTTCAGGTTCGCGGTGTAGTCGCCGAGCGTGCCGCCCGCGCCCGTGATGCGCAGCGTGTACTCGCCGAGCAACGGGAGCTTGATGCCGTCGATGACGATCTGCGTGCCGCCCTTGCGGACGCGGAAGCGGTCGGCGATCGCGACGAGGTTGCCGTTGGGAGAGACGAGCTCGACGAGCGTCGGCGTCAGGCCGCCGCTGGTCGCGGTGATCTTGCCGGAGAGCTTGCCTTCCGCGCGCGAGGAGAACGCGAGGCCGTCGACCTCGCCGACCATCGCGATCGACCCGGTCGACTTGTAGCTGCCCTTCGTGTCGCCCTTGACCGTCAGCTTGTAGGTGCCGGTGGCCCCGTTCGCGCTGGACACCCGCGCGAAGTACGCGCCGCTGTAGGGCATCACGAAGTTCTTGATGCGCGCGAAGCCGGCGCCCGTGTCGAGCGCGGCGCCGACGTCGATCGGCATCTGCGAGGCGTCGAGCAGCTGCAGCCCGGGGTTCAGACCGTTGCCGCCGTCGCGCGTGACGGTGATGGTGATCTTGCTGCCCTGCACTTCGTCGAACCCGACGATGTCGACGTCGAGCGGGCCGTTCATCAGGCCGAGGAACTGCTCGTTGAACATCAGCTCCGCGTCGGCCGTCGCGAACGCGTGCGCGCGTCGCTCGGTCGCCGCCGCGAGCCCGAGCAGGAGCAGCAGGACGGCGAAACGTTCGAAGATGCGGAGGCGGGGAGTGACCATTGCTCGGTCTCCGGAGACAATTCGTGACGCGCGCCGATCGGTCGGGCTGGGGGTCGCACGCGACCTGCGGAGTCTACGGGTGGAGGTCGGGTAAGTCAAAGTCCGCAAAGGAGTTCACCTCACCCTCGCCGAGCCGGACCGCCGTTTCGGCGAGTCACCTCTCGGAGAGGTCCTCGCTCGCGGATCGCGGCAGAGGAACTGCGTCGGGGACGAGCTCCCTCGAAACGGTTCCGCCGGGCTCGCGCGGTAGCGATTACCGGGTTCCCGGACCGCAGTAACGCTTCTTCCCTGCCGCCTTTCAGTGCGGATCGATCTCGTCCTCGTGCGTGTCGGGCAATGCGAAGCCGAGTCGGCCGAGCACGCCGCGCTCGAGCCGGCGCATGCGCCGGGCGGCGCGCACCGTCCGATCGTCTTCTCCCATCAAGTGGAGCGCGCCGTGCACCACGTAGAGCACGAGTTCGGCACTCCACGGGATCGCACGCGCCCGGGCCTCGCGACGAGCGAACGGCGCGCAGACGATGATCTCGCCTTCCAGCCCGCCGCCGTGCCGCTTCGATCCCCCGTCGTCGAGCGCGAACGCGAGAACGTCGGTGGTGACGTCGGCGGAGTGGAAGTCGCGGTTCACGCGGCGCATCGCCGCGTCGCCGAGCACGGCGATCGAGAGCCGCGGCGGAGCGCGACGCAGCGCGCGCGCCGCGAACTCGATCGAACGAGAGAACCAGCGCTCGAGTGCCGGCCGGCTCGCGGGGAGCCGCCGCGCCCGGAAGAGGACGGAGATCCGCTTCAGCGCGGCCTCCGCGGAGGCCGCGCTCGCTTCTTGACGTCGCGCGCACCGGACTCGCCCTCGGCGTCATCGAAGCCGGCGCGCTCGTACGCGTTCACGATGCGCTGCACCACCCGGTGACGGACGATGTCGCCGCGATCGAGCTGGACCAGCCCGATCTCGTCGACGTC
>CAZOLL010000448.1:0-3971 GCA_964580365.1 uncultured Phycisphaeraceae bacterium | reverse complement strand
GTGCCCCAAGGATGGGGAGGTGGGGATTCCAAAGGGGCCCACCGGGGAAGGAACCCAGCGGGCGGACGGCACGAGCCGCTCAACTCGAGCGCGCACCCGTCGAGCGACGAGCAACGACGCTGACGCGCATGTCGGACGAGCCGTTCGAACGCTCTTCCCCTCTGGGCCCCTTTGGCGCGGGGTCACGGGGGCGCGCAGCCCCCGTGTTCCGGTGACGAACGTCACGCCCCGCAGCGGCCGCTGCACCGCATCGCGACGCAGTCGCACGCCGGCGACGCGAGTCGCTAAGCCCCCGCGCTCAGCGGACTCCGCCACCGCGGCAGCGGCAAACTCGCGAGAGCGACGAGCGCAAGCTGACTCGCGATGAACCCCACCAGGGTGTACAGCTTCGCGTTGTCGGTGAACCCGTAGGAATGCAGCCCAACGCCGAGCATGTTGACGCCCATCCAGCTCCAGCTCGTGACGACGTTGCCGCAGATGGCGAGCGCCGCCATTCCGCGCTCGCGGATCATGCCGGCCCAGCGGGCGTGCAGGATGAGTGCGTTCCACAGAACGATGATGAGCGCGCCGTTCTCTTTGGGGTCCCAACCCCAGAAGCGTCCCCACGACTGGTCGGCCCAGATGCCGCCGAGCACGGTGCCGACGAATGACAGCAGCGTGGCGAAGCAGAGCACGCCGTACGTCATGCGGCCGAGCGTGCGGAACAGCGGGGCGTCGAGGCTCTTCGTCATCACGCCGCGGATCACCGTGACCATGCCGAACAGACCGGCGAGGTACGTCGTCGCGTAGCCGAGCGTGATGCACACGACGTGCGTCGCGAGCCAGAACTTGGTGTCGAGGACGGCCTGCAGGACTTCCATCGTGTCGGAGCCGTCGTTCAGGCCGAACGCGACGAGCAGCGTGCCGGCGCCGACGAGGGACGCGATCAGCGTCGCGACGCCGAAGCGGAAGAACAACTCGAGCCCGATCGCGAGCAGCACGCCGGCCCAGCCGATGAACAACGCCGACGAGTAGAGGTTCGTCACGGGCGGGCGGCCGGACAGGTAGACGCGCGCGATGATCGCGGCGCCGTGGATCACGAGCGCCAGCACGATCAGCCAGAACGCGGCGCGGTTGAAGAAGCTCGTGAATCCGAGCCAGCCGGCGATGCAGAGAACGAACGCGAGGAGGTACATCGCGATGCACTTGTCGAGGTCGAACACCGCGAAGTGGTTGTAGAGCCTCTCGACCTTGCCCTTCGTCACGTCACCCGGCGTCACGCGCTCGAGCTCGGTGCGGTAGCCGGCGACCGCCGCGTTGAACGCGGCCGCGTCCTGGTCGTGGTAGGCGTGCAGGAGCGCCGAGAACTGCGCCGCGGATTCCGGCACGTCCGACGTGCCGATCGCCGCGAGAGGACGCCACGGGTCGCCCGCGTGCTCGGGCGGCACGACGTGCGGCGCGTCGCCGCTGACGAGCGCCATCCACGAGCGCAGGTTGCGGTACAGCTCCATCGCCGCGAGGTCGAACGGGTCGCGATCGACGTTGCGCTTGTCCTCGGCGCGCTCCGCTTGCTCGCCGAGCTCGAGCAGGTGGTCCTTGAACTCCGAGAGCGCGTACCGCAGGCCGGCGCGCTCCTCGAGGTGCAGCATCGAGCGGAGCTGGTCGTTCTCGATGCGGAAAACCTTCGCGTCGAACGACGAATCGCGGCCGACCATCACGTCGAGCAGGAACTCGATCGCCGGGCGCTTCACGTGCTGGTCGGGGTTGGTCTCGTCGACGACGGTCTGGCGGTCGCCGAACTCGAGCAGGAGCTGGCGCGCGATCGAGTCGAACGGCTTCACGCGGCCGCTGTAGGTCACGGGCAGCGCGGCGAACTCCTGCATCGCGAACGAGCCGGGCGGGTCCTTCGGCGGCGAGAACCACGACGCGATCAGCGGCAAGAACAGCACGATCGCGAGCAAGGGCGCGAAGCGCACGAACCGCACGTCGACGACGAGCGCCTCGCGCTTCCGCTTGAGGAAGCGGCGCAGGACGCCGAGGAAATGCACGATGAGTCCGGCGCCGACCATCAGGCACGAGATGTAGGGCACGCCCCAGCCCGGGTTGTTCACCACCTGCAGGATCGTGCCCTTGTCGCCGGGGATGAACCCCTGCTGATAGAAGGTCTGGCCGTGGTGGCGGAGCGGATGGTTCATCCAGATCCGTACTTCGCGGTCGACGCCGCGCGCGGGGTCCTGCAGGCGGATGAAGCTCGAGAAGTCCTTCGGGATGATCGTCCCGGGGTAGAGGTCGTGGCGGAAGTCCTTCAGGGTGATCGTGTACGGCTCGTAGGTCCGCGCGAAGCGCAGGTAGGCGTCCCACGTCTTGCCGCCGATCGTGATCTCTTGCGGCACGTCCTGCCGGACGAAGTGTCCATAGAACCAGTAGCTGACGAGCCAGGTGCCGATCGGCGCGCCGCCATTCTTGTCGCGCAGCGTGATGTAAGCGGACGGCGCGTCGTCGCGGCTCGACTCGGTGCCGCTGACCTCGCGCTCTTCGATCGCGACGGCCTCGAGTCCGGTGCCGGCGGTCGCACGGTTCGAGAGCGACGGCCCCGCGGGGACGAGGCGCGAGTTCTTCATCGAATCGAGGATCTCGACGTCGAACGGCAAGGCCGCGTTCGAGATCTTCGCGCCGTCGACGAGCAGGCGCGCCGGCACCGCAACCTCGACGTCCTCCTTCGGGTCGCTGCGATCGATGAACACGAGCTCGGGCTCGCGCGAGCGCTCGGTGTAGCTCGACGAGCCGTTCTCGTCGATCGTCATCGAGCCTTCCACGGCGAACAAGCCGGTGATCAGCTCGGAGATCAGGAGCGTCATCAGGCCGGCGTGCGCGACCACGATGCCCGCGCGCTCCTCGAACAGGAGCACGCCGCCCGCGAGCAGGACGAGGACGATGCCGAGGAGGATCGCCCAGCCGGTCGAGATCTGCGAGAGGCCGCCGGGCTGCACGCCGAGCCGGTCGATGCACATCAAGACGACGAGCAGCGCGCCGGCGCCCGCGAGCAGGAAGCCGAGCGCGCGACGCGAGCCGTGCGACTTCACCTTGAAGCGACGCCCGTGCGCCGCGACGAGGTTGACGAACAGCGCGCCGCCGATCAGCCAGCCGCCGGGGAACGGGATCTTGCCCGGGACTTCGATCGAGCGCGGGAAGAAGATCTGCAGGTCGATCCAGGCGATGAAGGTGCGGAAGTACTCGGTCAGGACCGTCCACAGCCCCTTGTCGATCTGCGCGAGCGTGCCGGCGAGCGTGAGGAAGATCGCCATCGCGAACAGCGGCACGGTGAGGCGCAGCGAGCCGAGGAACTCGAGCAGGCCGGGCGCGCGACGCTCGACGCGCAGCGGTCGCTCGGAATCCGGTGCGGCGGTTCTCGATTCGGCGTCCAGCGTCATCACTTGTCTCCGCTCGTGAACCGCACCGACGAGACGAACTCGTCGAAGTGCGTGCGCTCCTTGCTCACCGTCGCGATCGGGCCCGTCAGCTTCACGAACCAAGACATGTCCTCGTGCTTGAGGACGCCGGCGGAGATCGCGAGCTCCTTGCCCTCGAAGTAGAAGCAGCGGGCGTCGAGGTCGCCGGCTTTCACGGTGCGCAGCGCGGCGGCGATGCCGGCCGCGTCGATCGGGTCGAGCCCGACCTGGTTGCGCCAGCGGTTCACGTTCATCAGCTCGCCGCCGACGTCGCCGGGGAACGCGGTGATGACGAGCTCCGCGTCGCCGACGTCGAAGTTCGCGAGGCGCGGCGGCGTCGCCGGCTTCTCCTTCCACTCGGGCGGCCGCGAGTACGTGATCTCGGACGTCGGCGCGGGCGAATCGATCGCCGGCATCTGCGTCCCGCTCGCCGTCTTCGCGCCGGGATTCGCCGCGGGCGGCGCGTTGCCGGCGCTCCCCGCCATCATCGGCGGACCGCCCGCCTTCGCGTGTCCGCGCAGGTCGACCCGCACGACCGTCTTT
>CAZOLL010000447.1:0-3987 GCA_964580365.1 uncultured Phycisphaeraceae bacterium | reverse complement strand
CACCTCGCCCGAAGCCGCGGCGCTGCAGTGGCTCGAGCCGCGCCAGACCTCCGGCGCGCACCCGTTCCTCTTCACTCAGGGACAGGCGATCCTCACGCGGACCTGGATCCCGTGCCAGGACACGCCGTCGGTGCGGCAGACGTGGGACGCGACGATCACCGTCTCGAACGGGCTCACCGCGGTCATGTCCGCGCTCGGCAACTCGTCGCGCGGGGAGCGCGTCGACGGCGGCGTGCGGTTCCGCTTCCACATGCCGCACCCGGTGCCCAGCTACCTGATCGCGCTCGCGATCGGCGACCTCGAGTTCCGTGCGATCTCGGGTCGCTGCGGCGTGTGGGCCGAGCCCGCGGTCGTCGAGACGGCGCGCTCCGAGTTCGAGGACACCGAGCGGATGATCGGCGCCGCGGAGCGCCTGTGGGGTCCCTACCGCTGGGAGCGATACGACATCCTCGTGCTGCCCCCGTCGTTCCCGTTCGGCGGGATGGAGAACCCCTGCCTCACGTTCGCGACGCCGACGATCATCGCGGGCGACCGCTCGCTCGTCGCGTTGATCGCGCACGAGCTCGCGCACAGCTGGTCCGGCAACCTCGTCACGAACGCGGAGTGGGCCGACCTCTGGCTGAACGAGGGCTTCACGGTGTACGCGGAGCGGCGCATCGTCGAGGAGCTGTTCGGCGCGGAGCAGCGCGCGATGCAAGACGTGCTCGGTTACCAAGACCTCGAGGACGATCTCCGCACGCTCGGCCCCGATTCGCCCGACACGCGCCTGCACCAGGATCTGTCGGGACGCAATCCGGACGACGCGTTCTCGAACGTGCCCTACGAGAAAGGCGCCTTGTTCCTCGAAGCGATCGAGCGCGCGGTCGGCCGGCCGAAGTTCGACCGGTTCCTGCACGGGTATTTCGAGCGCCACGCGTTCGGCACCATGACCGCCGACGCATTCCGCGCGCTGCTCGAACGCGAGCTGTTCGCCGGCGACTCCGGTGCGCTCGCGCGGTTGCGATGCGACGAGTGGCTGAACGCGCCGGGTCTGCTGGACGGCGTCGCACCGCCGCCGGCCGCGGCGTTCGAGCGCGTGAACGCCGCGCGCAATGCGTTCCTCGCCGGCGGCGACGCCGCCGCGATCCCGGCCGCGAAGTGGACCACGCAAGAATGGTTGCACTTCCTGCGCGGTCTGCCGAAGGATCTCCCGCTCGCGCGCGCCCGCGCGCTCGACGGCGCGTTCTCGCTCTCGAAGCGCACGAACTCCGAGGTCTTGTTCGAGTGGCTGCGCGTCGCGATCCGCTGCGGCGACTCCGACGCCGACGGCGCGCTCGAGTCGTTCCTCACGCGGCAGGGCCGGCGAAAGTTCCTGAAGCCGCTCTACTCAGACCTGTGCGAGACGAAGGCCGGACTCGCGCGCGCCGAGGCGATCTACGCCAAGGCGCGCCCCGGCTACCACGCGGTCTCGTCGCGGACGATCGACGACCTGATTGCGAAGGCGCGCGCGAAGTCGGGAGCCGCGCCGGCGACGCGATGACGATCGTCCGCCGCCTCGCGGAGTCCGCGGCGCGGGACGGCGCGCGCGTCGCGATCGAGCACGACGGCCGGCGGCTCACGTTTGCGGGTCTCGACGCCGCGGCGAACGCCGGTGCGCGTCGGCTCCTCGAGCGTGGAGTCACGCTCGGTGATCGCGTGCTCATCGCCGCGCATCCGTCGCTCGAGTTCGTGGTCGCGTGGCTCGCCGCGCTGAAGCTCCGCGCGATCGTGCTGCCTGTGAACCCCGCGTACGGCGCGCACGAACTGGACTTCATCCTGGCCGACGCGGCGCCGCGTGCGATCGTCGCGTCGCCGGACGCTCGCTTCGACCGGCCGATCGTCCCGATCGACGCGTTCGACCCCCGCGCGTCGGCGTCGCTCGAGGCGGAGGCGCCCGTCGCCGACGACCCGGCGCTTCTCGTGTACACGTCGGGCACCACCGGCCGCCCGAAGGGCGCGCTGCACGCGCACCGCTCGCTGCTCGCGAACGCGGAGGCGGTGATCGGGCGCTGGCGGATGACGTGCGACGACCGGTTGCTCCACGCGCTGCCGCTGTTCCACGTGCACGGGTTGTGCGTCGCCTTGCACACCGCGCTCCTCGCGCGCGCCGAGATCCTGCTTCTCACGAAGTTCGAAGCGGGAGTAGTGCTGGACGCGTTCGCGCGCCGCGGCGTCACCGTCTTCATGGGCGTGCCGACGATGTACGCGCGGCTCGCCGCGGTCGCGTCCGCACCGAGCGCGCCGGCCTTGCGACTGCTCGTGTCCGGCTCGGCTCCACTCGAATCGAGTGTCGCGGAGCGCGTGCGCGCGGCGTTCGGCCGCGCGCCGATCGAGCGCTACGGCATGACGGAGACGCTGATCACGTTGGCGCGCGCGCCGGAGCCGGGCGCCGGAGTCGGCCGACCCGTCGACGGCGTCGAGACGAAGCTCGGCGCCGACGGCGAGCTGTTCGTGCGCGGCGCGTCCCTGTTCGCCGGCTACTGGAACGCGCCCGAGTTCACGCGCGCGGCGTTCGTCGACGGTTGGTTCGCCACCGGCGACGTCGCGACGCAGGACGCGAGCGGCGAATTCACGATCGTCGGCCGCAAGAAGGACTTCGTGAACAGCGGCGGTCTGAAGATCGCGCCGATCGAAGTCGAGGAGGCGCTGCTCTCGCACCCGCTCGTCGCCGAAGCGTGCGTCGTCGGCGTACCGGACCAAGACCTCGGCGAGGCGGTGGCGGCGGCGGTCGTGGCGAAGGATGGCGCCGCGCTCGACTCGATCGCGCTGGTCGAGCACTGCCGTGCGCGCATCGCGGCGTTCAAGCGGCCGCGGCACGTCGTGGTGGTCGCTGCGCTCCCGAGGAACGCGATGGGAAAGGTGACGAAGTCGGAAGTGCGCGCGCTGTTCGTGCGCGGCTGACGCGAGCTCAGGACTTCGCCTGGCTCTGCTTCTCGCGGAAGCGGATGCGGAGCGGGACTTCCTTGAAGTCGAACCGCTCGCGCAGGCGGTTGCCGAGGTAGCGGCGGTACTCGTCGCCGAACACTTTCGCGTCGTTCACGAACACAACGATCGTCGGTGGACGGACGCCGGTCTGCGTCGCGTAGTAGACCTTCGGGAACGTGCCGCGGCCGCTGCGCGGCAACCGCTCGCTCTCGGCTTGCTCGATCGCGCGGTTCAGAGGGCCGGTGCCGGCGCGGAAGCTCGCCTGCCGGAACAGGTCGAGCGCGACGCCCAGCGTCTCGTCGACGTTCAGGTCCTCGAAGGACGAGATGAAGCAGATCGGCGCGAAGCCGATGCGCGGGAGCTGTTGGCGGAGGTACGGCGCGTATTCCTCGGGCGTGCGGCCGGCGGTGCGCGCGAGGTCCCACTTCGTGACCACGACGACGACCGGACGCGCGGTGCGCTCGACGGCGGCGGCGATCGACTTGTCGATCTGCGACACGTCGCGAGTGGCGTCGACGAGGAGCAGGACGACGTCGGCGCGGTCGATCGCGTGGAGCGCGCGCGAACGGCCGTAGAAGTCCGCGGTGCCTTCGACGACACGGCGCTTCTGCAGGCCCGCGGTGTCGATCGCGACGAAGCGGCGGCCGATCCGCTCGAACGGCGCGTCGACGGCGTCGCGCGTGGTACCCGGCAGGTCCGACACGATCATGCGCTCGGCGCCGACGAGCAGGTTCACGAGGGTCGACTTGCCGGAGTTCACTTTGCCGACGATCGCGAGCTTCACCGGGCGGTCCGGCGGACGCGCTTCGCCTTCCGCGGTGCCTTCGAGGCCCTCCTCGTCGTTCTCGACCGCAGACTCCGACGCAGAGTCGCCCGACTCGCCGGCGCTCTCCGCGGCGGCTTCTTCGAGCTCCTCGGATTCCTGCCCGGGGACGCGCGCGAGCAGCGACTCGCGCAGGTCGGAGATGCCCTGCCGCTCGAGCGCGGAGACGATCACCGGAGCGCCGAAGCCGAGCCGATAGAACGCGGCGGCCTCGCGCTCGA
>CAZOLL010000446.1:0-3996 GCA_964580365.1 uncultured Phycisphaeraceae bacterium | reverse complement strand
GATCGTCGCGGGACTGCAGTCGAACGGGTCGAGCGAAGGCGTGGTGCTCGTCGCCTCCGGCGCCGACGGTTCGACGATCCACCGCGTGACGGGCGCCTGGTCGGTCTCCGGTGCGATCGCCGGCACGGGCGACCTCGACGGCGACGGCCACGCGGACCTCGCGGCGACCGATCCGTCCTCCGGCGTCTACGGGATCGTGCGCGCGTTCTCGGGCGCGACCGGAGCCGTGCTATGGTCGCTCGCCGGCAGCAATCCGATCGGCGGGCTCAGCGGCCGCCTCGTCGCACTCGGCGACGTGAATGCCGATGGCGTGTCCGACCTCGCGATCTCGAGCGACGGCACGCTGTCGAACCCTGCCGGCGCGATGCGCGTGCTGACCGGCACGTGCGGCAAGGCAGAGATGTTCGGCTCCGGATGCCCGACGTCGATCGGCGGGATGCCGGTGATCACCGCGTCCGGCACGACGTGCCTCACGCCGCTCGGTCACGGCGTCCGGCTGCGCATCGACCCGACGATCAACCCGATCTCGCCGCCGTACGGGTTCGTCCTCGTCTCCGCGCAGGAGGTGGCGATCCCGCTGCCCGGCGGCTGCACTCTGCTCGCGAACCCGACGCCCGCCGTGTTCATCACGGTCCCGTTCGTCGCCGGCGGCTTCCCGTTCGCGTTCTCGCTCGGCCCGGTGCCGGCGTCCCTGCCGCTCGGGAGCTACGTCGCGCAGGCGTTCCGCCCCGACCCGGGCCTGCCGCGCGGGTACTGCGCGACGAACGGGTTACGGCTCGTCGTGGAGTGACGGGCGCGACGCCGCCCGATCGATCTCCTCGACCGCGGGCCGATCGCGGGGGATAATCCCGGCGACCTGGGAGGGTCGCCGCATGCTCGCCGCCGCTGCGCTCGCCGTCTCCTTGTTGTTGCAGACCCCCGTCGCTCAGGCGAAGTCGTTCGACCCGCGTGACCGCGACTTGAAGGAGCTCGACGCCGCCGCGGCGCAGACCCTCGTCGCGCAGTACCGCTCGCAGGCGAACGCCAAGGCGCCCGCGGGAGAGCGCGCGGCGTGGCTGCGCGCGATGGTGAACGGGAAGCACAAACAGATCTGCGACGAGATCCTGAAGAACCTGAAGGACCCGGCCCCCGAAGTGCGACTCGAGGCGGTGAAGCTGCTCGGCACGCAGCCGTGCGACGCTTCGCGCGCCGCGCTGCTCGGCCTGTGCCGCTCGCCGAAGTCGCTCGACCCGACGCTCGGCCCCGAGGCGATCCGCTCGCTCGGCGCGATCGGCTACGGCGCGAAGGGCACGAAGCAGCTCGAGGAGATCTTCTACGGCACGAGCGTGCGCGACGCGAAGAAGGCGGTGGTGCAGGCGATCGGCCGGCAGAAGGACAAGCAGGGCCTCTCGCTGATCGTCGTGCTGCTCGATCCGCCGCGCCCGAAGGACCCGAACGCCGCGGACAACCCGCCCGCGGAGTTCTGGACCGAGAAGAACGACGAGTGGATCACCTACAAGGACGACGTCTACGCGGCGTTCGAGCGGATCACGGGGCGCAAGTTCTACAGCTCGGGTCCGGCGATCGACTGGATCGCGAAGGACGGGAAGAAGCTCGGCCTGAAGTTCGACGGCCGCAAGAGCCCCTGGATGTGAGAGGACGTGAAGTGACGTGAAGTGACGTGAGGTGACGTGAAGCGCCGTGGAGCGGCGCTCGCCGCGTTCGCGCGCCCGGAGTGAGCTTCACTCGCTCTCCCACTCCTCGAGCGTCTTCGGCCAGTCGCCCCGGAAGAGGCGCGACAGCGCGCGGTCGGCGAGCAGCTTGCCGCCGGTCTGGCAGTTCGCGCAGTAGTTCGATTCGTTCTCCGCGCGCACGATGCGCTGGACCTTCGCGCGGCAGACGCGGCACGGTTGGCCGAAGCGGCCGTGCACCGCCATGTCGGGACGGAACGCCGTGACCTTCTCGGGAAAGTTGCCGCCCGCGTCCTTGCGGAGTCGATCGATCCAATCGGCAAGCGTCGCGCGCGTCGCGTCGAACAGCCGCGTCGCCTGCTCGTCCGTCAACCGGCTCGTGAGCAGCACGGGCGAGAGGCGCGCGTGGAAGAGAATCTCGTCCGAGTAGGCGTTGCCGATCCCCGAGAACGTCGACGGGTCGGTGAGCGCGCGCTTCAGCGTGCGGTTCTCGCGCGCGAGCGCCGCGACGAACGCTTCCTTGGTGGTGGCGAGCGGCTCGAGGCCGCCGCGGTCCTGCTCCGCGAGCGCGGCGCGGCCGCGCACGACGTGCAAGGACGCGCGCTTCTTCTGCGACGCCTCGGTCAGCGTGAGCGTGCCCGAATCGAAGTCGAACGCGGCGAGTCCGATCTTGCCGGGGATCGCCGCGCCGGCGGCTTTCCAATGCAGGCGCCCCGCGATCATGAGGTGGATCACGAGGAAGAGGTCGTCGTCCAGTCCGACGACGATGCGCTTGCCGATGCGCTCGACCGTGCGCGCGACCGTGCCGAACGCGGCCGCCAGCGGGGGGTCCACCGAGCGCACCAGGAACGGGGACTTCACGCGCGCGCGCTCGAACGTTCGCCCGACGACGCGGGACGCGAGCGCCTCCACGTACACGGTGACGTCGGGCAACTCGGGCACGCGGCCACGCTACCCGGCGCCGGCATGACTACCCCGAAACCGTCGTGTTCGTGCCCTGATCGGGCGACCGCCTCCTCCACGAGGTCTTGCGCTCCGTGTTAGGGTGTCGCCCTCGCGACACTTCCCTCCGGCGCCGCGTCGAACTCGAAGGAGGATCTCGAATGTTCCGCACCCGCCCGGCTCTCGTCGCGCTCGCTTCGCTCCTCGTCGTCACCTCTGCCGCCTCGCCCGCGACGGTGCGCAAGGTCGACCCGGGCCTCGGCCCGTTCTTCCAGGTGCAGGACGCGGTGAACGCGTCGGCCGACGGTGACATCGTGCTGGTGAAGTCGGGCACCTACGCGACCACGGTGATCGACGCGAAGAGCGTCTCGGTGCTCGCGGATTCCGGCGCGTTGCCGTTCGTCACCTCGCTCGAGATCCGAAACCTCACGGCGAGCAAGCGCGTCGTGATCGGCGGCCTGTTCACCAACCTCTCCCCGAACCCGTTCTCGCCGCAGTACTCCGTGAACATCCACGACAACGCCGGCAAGGTGATCCTGCAGTCCTGCTCGATCACGGGCGGCGCGCCGGCGATCCGCGTCGCGACGTCGAGCGACGTGCTCGTCACCGACAGCGACGTGCTCGGCAGCGGGCACGAGATCGCCGTGCTCGACAGCCTGCTCTGAGGCGCCGCAGTTGCTCCCGCGCGTTCTCGAGCCGGAGGTGATGGACACCGAGGAGGAAGCGGTGTCCTACGACCACATGGACCACTCCGAGGTGAACCGCGCGTTCATCGACCGGTTCATCGCGCTCGGCGCGCGCGGCGACGTGCTGGACGTCGGCACCGGGCCGGCGCACATCCCGCTCGAGCTGGTGTCGCGCGGCCCGGGCCGCGACGTGGTCGCGATCGACGCGGCGCTGCACATGCTCTCGATCGGCAAGCAGCACGTGGAGCGCGCCGGTCGCGGCCGGCGCGTGCGGCTCGTGCTCACCGACGCGAAGCGACTCCCGTTCCCCGATCGCGCGTTCGACGCCGTGATGTCGAACAGCATCATGCACCACCTCCCCGACCCGCTGCCGGCGTTGAAGGAGATCGCGCGCGTCCTGCGCCCCGGCGGCGCGCTGCTCCTGCGCGATCTGCACCGCCCGGAAGATGTGAAGGACCTCGATCGTCTGGTCGCTCTGCACGCGGCCGACGCGGACCCGCGGCAGCGCGCGCTGTTCCGCGACTCGCTGCACGCGTCGTTCACGACCGGCGAGATCGAGTCGCTCTTGCGCCGCGCCGGGCTCGCCGAGCTGAAGATCTACAAAAGCAGCGATCGGCACTGGACCGCGGAGCGCGAGGCGAAGCTCAGCGCGTGATCGCGCTCGCCACGAACTCCCAATCGAAGATGCGCGAGCGATC
>CAZOLL010000445.1:0-4003 GCA_964580365.1 uncultured Phycisphaeraceae bacterium | reverse complement strand
CTCGTCAGCGCTTCAACGTCCGCGCGAGGTGCGCGAGCGCGGCGGTCGCCGCGGCGCCCGGTGCGCGGAAGCCGACGTATCCGTCGGGCCGCACCACGATCGTGTCGCGCGCGGACGCGTCGTCGTTCGCGCGCACTTCGACGCGCGACGCGAACGCGGCCAGCGCGCGCTCGAATTCCGCGGGCGCGGCGCCGCGCGGCACGAGCACCGCATGGTTGCCGGACCGCACGAGCGCCGACGCATTCTTCGGGCGCGTCCCCGCGCCTCGCCCCGCGACGATCGGACTCTCGCCGTAGCGCACTCCGACCTCGAGCAGCGAGGTCAGGAGCCTCCGCATGACGAACCGCCGTCGCGTCACGAACCGGATGCACGCGTTGCGGACCGCTTTCGCGACCGGGTTCTTCAGCGCGAGCAGGAACTGCGCCGCGCCCGTGCCGCCGAGCGTCGCTTGCGCGACGGGCCGGCGCTCGGCGTCGTAGCTGTCGAGCAGCGCGCGCTCGTCCGCGGCCGCGCCGCCCACGACGAGCGCGAGCTTCCACGCGAGGTTGTGAGCATCCTGCACGCCGAGGTTCATCCCCTGCGCGCCGGCCGGTGAATGGATGTGCGCCGCGTCGCCCGCGACGAACGCGCGCCCGCGCCGGAGCGACGGAACGATGCGTCGATGCACGCGGAAGGCGGAGATCCAGATCGCCTCGCGGATCTTCGCGTCCGGGTCGAGCCGCTGATGCAGGTGCGCGCGGATCTCGTCGAGCGTCGGCGTCGCGAGCTTCCCGGTCGGCGGGACTTCGCCGGCCGGGCCGATCGGGAAGATGAGGCGGTGGTGTCTCCCTCCCGGCAGCGGCATCGCGGCGCCCGCGCCCGCAGGGCCGAGCGCCGTGTGGATCATGCCCGGGTCCTTGCCCCACTCGATCGCGACGTCCGCGAGCAGGAAGCCCTCCTCGTACGCGCGCCCTTCGAACGGCATCCCGACCGCGTGTCGCACCGCGCTGTGTGCGCCGTCGCAGCCGACCACCCACCGCGCGCGGATCGTCTCGGTCGCACCGTCGACGTGCTCCACGGTCGCGGTCGCGCCCGCTTCGTCGGTCTCGAGCGCGACGAGCTTCTTGCGGCGCTCGACGATGCTGCCGAGGTCCGCGAGCCGCTCGAGCAGGATGCGCTCGGTGTCGCCCTGCGGGAGGATCAGGAGGTACGGGTAGCGCGTCTCGGCCTCGAGGACGTCGATGCGGAAGCGCGTGACCTCGCGCGCATCGCTCCACATGCGCACCTCGCGCACCTGGACGCCGCCCTTCACCATCCGCTCGGAGACGTCGAGTCCCTCGAGGACCTCGAGCGTCCGCGACATCACGCCGAGCGCCTTCGAATGCTCCGACGGCGACGCCGCGGAGTCGACGAGGCGGAACGCGACCTGGCGCCGCGCGAGCTCGCAGGCGAGGACCAGCCCCGTCGGACCCGCGCCGACGATCAGCACCTCCGTGTCGAGGGAGTCGCGCCCGCCGTCGGTCACGAGGCGCAGGGTAGCGAGACGCGCGGCTTCTCGTGCGAGGTCGGTATAACGGCGCGATCCGGGAGGCCATCCCATGGCGAATCCGCTCGCGTCCCTCACCGCACTCGGCCAGAGCGTCTGGCTCGACTACATCCGCCGCGACCTGTTCACGACCGGCGAACTCGACCGGATGATCAAGGACGAGTCGCTGCGCGGCATGACGTCGAACCCGACGATCTTCGCGCAGGCGATCTCCGGCTCGAACCTCTACGACGACGACGTCCGGCGCGCGCCGGCGGCCGACGACGTCGCGCGCGTGTTCGAGCGCATCGCCGTCGTCGAGCTCCGCCGCGCCGCGGACGCGTTCCGCGGCGTGTATGACCGGACCAAGGCCGAGGACGGCTACGTCTCGATCGAGGTCGCCCCGACCCTCGCGAACGACACGCAGGGCACGATCACCGAGGCGCGCCGCCTGTGGGCCGCGTGCGACCGCCCGAACGTGATGATCAAGATCCCCGGCACCAAGGCGGGGCTCCCTGCGATCGAGACCTGCCTCGCCGAGGGGATCAACGTCAACGTCACGCTGCTCTTCACGGTCGATCGCTACCGCGACGTGTTGTACGCGTGGCTAGCCGCGCTCGAGTAGCGCGCCGCGGCCGGCCAGCCGATACACCCCATCGCGTCGGGAGCCGAGTTCTTCGTGAGCCGCGTCGACACGAACGTCGACAAGAAGCTCGCCGCGAAGCTCGCGACCGAGTCCGACGCGGGCAAGAAGTCGAAGATGACCGCCCTCAAGGCGAAGATCGCGATCGCGAACGCGAAGCTCGCCTACCGCGCGTGGGAGCAGATGGTGAAGGACGCGCCGCGCTTCGCGAAGCTGAAGGCGCTCGGCGCGCGGCCGCAGCGCCCGCTGTGGGCGTCGACGTCGACGAAGGACGAGGCGCTCGGCGACGTGTACTACGTCGAGGCGCTCATCGCCAAGGACTCGGTGAACACGATCCCGCCCGCGACCTACGCGGCCTACCTCGACCACGGCAAGCCGGCGGTCCGGATCACGACGGGCGTCGCCGAGGCGGAAGCCCAGGTGAAGTCGCTCGCCGAGTTCGGCATCGACTTCGCCAAGGTCGGCGTCGAGCTCGAGGACGAGGGCGTGAAGAAATTCGCGGACTCGTACACCGAGCTCTTGAAGAGCATCGAGACCAAGCGCGAGACCATCAAATCGCGCTGACGCGCTCGGCAAATCGCGCGGACTCGCTCGGCGAGTCGCGCAGAACCCGATCGGATCGCGCCGGCCGGCGGCGCAGGAAACGGAACGAGGGATCAGCCCATGGCGGAAGCGGCGTCGTTCGGCGTCATCGGAATCGGCGTGATGGGGTCGAACCTCGCGCGCAACGTGCGGGACCACGGTTTCCCCGTCGCGGTGTGGGACGTCGACCCCGCGCGCACGCAGAAGTTCGTCGACGAGGAGCGCGGCCGCGCGGTCGGCGCGAACTCGCTCGCCGAGTTCGTCGCGGCGATCGAGCGCCCGCGGCGCATCCTCGCGATGGTCCCCGCCGGCGCGCCGGTCGACGACATCCTCGCGAAGCTGAAGCCGTTCCTCGGCCCGGGCGACATCGTGATCGACGGCGGCAACTCGTGGTTCGAGGACACCGCGCGCCGCGAGCGCGAGATGACGAAGGCCGGCTTCAACTTCGTCGGGATGGGTGTCTCCGGCGGCGAGGAGGGCGCGCGCCACGGCCCGTCCTTGATGCCGGGCGGCAACCCCGGCGCATGGGAGCGCTTGAAGCCGATCCTCGAGAAGATCGCCGCGCAGACCGACGCGGGCGCGTGCGTCACGCACGTCGGTCCCGACGGCGCCGGGCACTTCGTGAAGATGGTGCACAACGGCATCGAGTACGGCGACATGCAGTTGATCGCGGAGGTGTTCGACGTGCTGCGCCGCGGGCTCGCGCTCCCGCCCGAGCGCATCGCCGAGATCTTCCGCACGTGGAACCAGGGCCCGCTCGCGAGCTTCCTCGTCGAGATCACCGCGAAGGTCCTCACGGTGAAGGCGCCGCGCACCGAGACCGCGCTCGTCGACCTCGTCGTGGACAAGGCGGGGCAGAAGGGGACGGGCAAGTGGACCGTGAAGATCGCAGCCGAGCTCGGCGTCGCCGTCCCGACGATCGCCGCCGCCGTCGACGCGCGCATCTTGTCCGCCGCGAAGGACGAGCGCGTCGCCGCGAGCGCGAAGCTGCGCGGCCCGACCAAGAAGTCGATCTCCGGCGACCCCGAGCGCCACGTCGCGTCGGCGCACGACGCACTGCTCGCGGCGAGGATCTGCGCCTACGCGCAAGGCCTGCGCCTGATCGAAACGGCGTCGAACGAGCGCTCGTGGAAGATCGACCTCGCAGAGATCGCCCGCATCTGGAAGGGAGGGTGCATCATCCGCTCCGCGCTGCTCGACTTGATCCGCCAGGCCTACTCGGCGCGCAAGCTCCCCGCCAACCTGATGATCGCGCGCGACGTCGCGCGCGTGTT
>CAZOLL010000444.1:0-4003 GCA_964580365.1 uncultured Phycisphaeraceae bacterium | reverse complement strand
TGGTGAACGGACCAGTCGGCGACGTCGCGCGCGAAACCGAAGCAAACGACGTCGTCGCCGATCGATTCGAACCGCACGTCGCACAGGCCGATCCCGCTCGCGGGGTCGGCCGCGCCGTTTCCGAGGACTGCACTGGGCGCGGCAGCGCCGCCGACGACTCGCGGCGCGATGTAGACGCGGACCGCGTCGATCGCGCGCGCGTCCGCGAACGCCCCGAGCAGCGACGGGCCGCCTTCGAGCAGGACGCGCCGCACTCCGCGCTTTCCCAGCAACTCGAGCGCGCACCGGACGCTCGCGGCTTCGTCACTCGTTCCGATCGAGATCAGGTCGACTCCGCGCCGCACGAGATCTTCGATGCGATCTCGCGGCGCGCTCGCCGCGTGAACGACGATGACGCGCGGCCCGCCGTCGCTCAGCGCCCGCCAGTCGCGCCGCAGGCGGAGTTCTCGGTCGAACACGACCCGCAGCGCCGAAAGCGGTCCGCGCGGCCGCGCGGTCAATGTCGGATCGTCGCGGTCGACCGTTCCTCTCCCCACCGCGATCGCGTCGACGCGACCGCGCAGGTCGTGCACCTGCGATCGCGCGGCGTCGCCGCTCACCCATCTTGATTCACCGGTCCGCGCCGCGACCTTGCCGTCGAGGCTCATCGCCCATTTCGCGACGACGAACGGCCGATTGCTCGACAGCCCGCGCCGAAAGCGTGCGATCAGTTCATCGAACGCTCCGCCAACCGGACCTCTAACCTCGATCCCCCGCTCCCGGAGAAGTCGCGCCGCGCGCCCGGCGTGAGCCGGATTCGGATCGACGGCGCCGAACACCACGCGCCTGATCCCCGCGCGGGCGATCGCATCGACGCACGGCGGCGTCTTGCCGTGCGTGGAGCACGGCTCGAGCGTCACGAAGAGGTCTGCGCCGCGTGCGCGCGGTCCCGCATCGTTCAGCGCCGCGACCTCCGCGTGCGCGCCGCCGTAGTGCGCGTGGAACCCGCGGCCGAGCACGGCACCGTCGTGCGCGACCACCGCGCCCACCATCGGGTTCGGCTCGACCTCGAACATCCCACGCCGCGCCAGCTCCGCGGCACACTCGAGCAACCTCGCGTCGGTCGCGCGCATTCCCGCGCGCTCAGGCCGTGGCCACCGCCTCGACGACGGACCCGAACAGCGTCAACGGCGTCGAGTCGACGATGCGCACGCGAGTGAACCCGCCCTCGTGGACGTCCGCGCCTTCGAAGCACACGATGCGGTGCGCGCGGTCGCGGCCGGCCCACTTCCGATCGTCGAGGCGGCTCTTCCCTTCGACGAGGACTTCAACCTCTGCGCCGTGCATCGCGGCGTGCGAACGTCTCGCGACGATCGACTGCGTCTCGAGCAGCACCGCGTTCCGCCGGCGCTTCTCGGCCTCCGGCACGTCGTCCCGCAGCGACTTCGCCGCGACGGTCCCGGGGCGCGGCGAATACTTGAAGACGAACGACTGCGAAAACTCGATCTCCGCGCACGCGCGGCGCGTCGCCTCGAAGTCCGCCTCGGTCTCGCCGGGAAAGCCGACGATCCAGTCGGTTCCGATCTGCATGTCCGGCGTCTGCGCGCGGATCTTGTCGACCAGCGCGCGGTAGCGCGCCGACGTGTATCCGCGCTTCATCGCCCTCAGGATGCGGTCCGACCCGGACTGCATCGGCATGTGCAGGAAGCGATCGAGCTTCTCGACCTCGGCGAGCGCCGCGAGCGTGTCGGCGTCGAAGTCGTTCGGATGCGACGTGATGAACCGGAGCCGGCGCAACCCGGAGACGCGATCGAGCCGCCGCAAGAGCGTCCCGAGCGTCACCTCGCCGCGCCGCTGGCCGTCGAATGCGTTCACCGTCTGACCGAGGAGGCACACATCGACGACGCCGTCGTCGACGAGTTGCTCGACCTCGGCGACCACCTCTTCGAGCGGTCGGCTCACCTCGGGACCGCGGACCGTCGGAACGATGCAGTAGGTGCACGGCCGATCGCAGCCGCGCATGATCGTGACGTATGCCTGGTATCGCCGCGGCCGCGCCCCGGGAGAGCGCGCGACGTCGGGGCGCTCCTCGCCGTCGATGACGACGAACGGCCCTTCACCGCGTCGCACGCGCGTCACGAGCTCGGGCAGCTTGGGGAAATCGCGCGTTCCGACGATGAGGTCGACGTGCGGCGCGCGCGACCGGATGTCGGCCGCCTCGCGCTGCGCCATGCATCCCATCACCGCGATCACGCGGCCGCGTCGCTCGGACTTCCAACGCCGGAGCGCGCCGAGCCGGGAATGGACGCGATCTTCCGCGTGTCCGCGCACGGAGCACGTGTTGAACACGACGACGTCCGCAGCGTCGTAATCGCTCGTCTCGGCGAACGCGAGGTCGAGGAAGCGGCCGCGGACGAGTTCGGCGTCCACGACGTTCATCTGGCAGCCGAAGACTTCGATCAGGACTTTGGCGTCGGGGGCGTTCAGAACTTGTCCTTGTTCGCCGAGATCCAGTCTTCCCACTTCCTGATGCCCTTGTCGCGCACGTCCTTCGACCCGTTCACGTCGAACTTGAAGTTCTGCCCCGTGATCACGACGAGGCTCGTCAGCGCTTCCTCGCGCACCATGATCTCGTCGTCGCGCAAGAGCTTCACGAGGCGCGGTACCGCGGGAAGAGCACGCAACTCACCGAGCGTGTAGGCCGCTTGGCCGCGCACGAACGTGTCACGATCGTCGAGCAGCGGCATCACATGCGGGACGAGCGCCTTGTCGCGGCGCTTGCGGATCTTCTCGAGCGCGTCCCAGCGCGTCGTCGGGTCGTTCGAGTTCAGGTTTTCGAGGACCTTCGTCAGCTCGCCGTCGGGCGCCGCGGGCTCCGCGCCGCCGCCGGGGTTGTCGGGAGTGGATGCGCCCGGATCCGTCGTCGGCGGCGCGAGCACGACCGGCGGTCGATCGCGCAGCTCCTGGATCCCGCGGCGCAACTCGTCGAGGATCGCGTTCACCGCCGCGAACTTCTGCCCCACTTCGTCCTGCTTCAGCGAGAGCTTGTCGACCTGCTCGTTCAGGTGCGTCGTGTTGGCGGTCGCGTCCTTCAGCGCACCGACATCTGTGCGAATCTGGGTGATCTCGCCTCCCTGCGCGGCGAGCTTCTCCCGCAGCGGCTGGACCTCGTTCGGCAGCGCCTTCAGCGGTGCCAGCATCTCGATGCTCGCCTGCAGGCCGTTCACCGCTGTGCGAAGGTCCCTCCCCAGCTGCTCCACCTGGGTGATGCGCGTGTCGCGCTCGTCACCCGCGCGGGTTCCGGCGCCGTACTTCATTTCGTACACGGTCCAACCGAGCCCGCCGACCGCGATCACCAGCAGGAACACGACGAATCCGAGGAGCGGAGAGCCCGCGGCAGCGGGCTTCGCGGGCGTGGCGCCCCCGTCCAGCTCGTTCAGCGGGTTGCACTTCAGGCAGAAGATCTTCCCCTTGATCGTTGTTGCCTTGTTCTCCTTGATGTCCTGCAGAGGGATCGATTCGTTGCAGACGTCGCAGAAGAAGATCTTCATGAGCTTGCCGATTCCGCACGCGTCGCCGGATTGACGATCGCACTTGCCAGACGATAAAACCCTCCGCGTCGTGCGCTCCGAGCGCCGACGGGCTGAGCAGTATAGGAAGACGAATCCGTTCGGTAGCAGGACAACCCGCCCACGCCGCAAAGGGCCGCTTCATGCGCACGCTCGATCTCGGTGATCAGCTCGACGACACCACCCGCCAGCGGGTGACCGACACCGCGGAGCGGTTCGAGGTCACGCTGCTCGAGCACGCGCGGGAGGGGAGTCCCGACGACTTCGAGGTGCTGGTCCGCCTCGGAGAGCTGTACTCGCGCCGCGGCCAAGTGCAGGACGGGCTCGACGTCGATCACCACCTCGTCGAGCTCGCGCCCGCCGATCCGATCGTCCGCTACAACCTGTCCTGCTCGCTCGCACTCTCCGGCCAGCTCGAAGAGGCGTTCCTCTCGCTCGGCGAAGCGTTGCGTCTC
>CAZOLL010000443.1:0-4010 GCA_964580365.1 uncultured Phycisphaeraceae bacterium | reverse complement strand
ACATCGTCCCGTCCGGCGCCCACACCAAGCCGTCCGGCCCGGTAAAGACGTACGGCAGCGACACCGCTTCGAAGTGCGGCGGCATCGTGAACGCCTGCGCGAGAACGACAGGGGAAGAGGCGAGGGCGAGGCAGAACGCGAGCCCGAAGGCGCCGCGCGCGGCAGGTCGAAGGTGCGCCATAGTGCGCGGAATCTTGCCACAAGCTCGCCCTTGCCGCGAGTTCCGCTCGGACGGCGCCGCGCGAGTTGCGGCCGCGATCACCAGTCGAAGATCATCGCGTGCAGACCGTTCGACCAGCGCACCGGGTAAGGCGCGGGCTGGCGCATCGCCATCGCCTGCAGTTCGATCGACACTCCGGCGAGCGTCGGGTCGTCCGGCACGGCGGTGTCGATCACGCACTTCCCGTCGGCGTCGTACGGGATCGGTGTGAACAGCAACAGGTTCGGATGGATGAGGAGCGTGCCGCCCGCGAGCGGGATCATTGCCGATTGGGTACCAAGCAGAAGGTTGCCGCTCGCAGGTCCCACGGCGCCCGAGATCACGAGCTCGATCGGAAGGCCGAGCCCGGGCGGCGTCGCCGACGAAAACGTGAGCAGGTTGGCGCCGCCAAGATTGGTGCCATAGGGCACGAACCCGGCGCCCGGCGGCGCCGCGGGCTCGAAGACGCGCAGTTCACCGACGGAGACGAACCCGAGCGAACCGGACGGCGCACCGACGATGCGGATCGCGCGCGCGAGGACCGGAGTGAAGTCGAGCGTAAACGTCTCGTACCCGATGCCGTTCGCCCCGGGGAACGCCGGCGTCGAGGTCAGACCTCCGACGCTCACCCAGGGACCGCCCGCCGTCTGCTGCACCTCGACGTCGAGCTGCGAGAACGCGCCGCCGAGCGCCGTGTCGCGACCCTCCTGGTACACGACGCGATCGATCGTGTGCGTGCTGCCGAAGTCGTAGCCGATCCAGTCGGACGCACCCTGATCACCGTTGTGGGAGGTGTCGAATTGCCCCCAGTCGCTCGCGCTCGCGAGCGGCGGATACGTGCCGTTGCGAATCGTCTCCGGGTCGGGGTTCCCCGCGCCGCTCGGCGTCGGCGGCGTCAGCGAGAACAGCTTGGCAATGATGGTGCCCTGCACCGTGATGTCGTGGTGCGGGTCGACGACCGTCGCGGTGATTCCGTAGGCGCGCAGCTCGGCGACGCTGAAGTAGTTGTTCGAACCGCCGGGATTGCCGCGGATGCGCACGCCGTCGCCGGCGATCGGGTCGAACGAGAGCTGGTAGGTGTTGAAGGGGACGCCGTCGAAGCCGGGCTGCGCCGAAGACGCGAACGGGTAGCTCGGCGTCGTGACGAGCGCGTTCACCGGAGTCCACGTGCCGTTCACGCGAACCTCGACGTTGAACGACTCGAACCACCCGCCGTCGGACCAGTGCAGTCCTTCCTGGAACGTCACCTTGGTGAACCGGAACTCCGGCGACGGCGCCTCCGCGAGGATGTAGCCGAACCAGTCGTCGTCACCCTGCAGTCCATTGTGGCTCGTCGTGAATTGCGCGAGCGCGTCCGTTGCACCGACCGCCGGGCTGACGTTGTCGCGCGCGACTTCCTTGTCGGGATTGCCGCCCCCGAACGACCCCGGCGGTGTGAAGTCGTCGACGTGCACCACGAACGTCGAAGTGCCCGTGAAGTCGTGAACGTGCTCCTGCGGGTACACGAAGACGTGCGCGGTCCCCATCAGCCCGCCCGGATCGGTCACGGTGAGACGGATCTTGTAGTAGTGAAGCTCGGGGTCCTCGGGGCTCGTCGAGATCGGGAACTGCACGTTCGGTCCGCTGGCGCTGAACACGTTCGAGTGCACGTGCGTGTCGTGGTACAGGTCGACGTTCCACGTGAACGTGAGCGCGCCGTTCTCGACGTCGCTCCCGGAGCCGGACAATGACAGCGTCGTCGGCGGCAGGTAGGTCTGCCCCATTGACGGGGTCAGGATCGTCGCGATCGGCGGCACGTTGCCCACGCCGATCTGCACCGGAGCCGCATCGAACGCTCCGAACGTGTCGGACACCGTGAGCACCGCGTTGTACAGCCCGCCCACGACGTAGGTGTGCTGAACGCTGACGCCGGTGCCGTGAGCGCTGCCGTCGCCGAAGTCCCAGTCGTACGCGAGCGGATCGCCGTCCGCGTCCGACGAGCCGACCGCCGAGAACGTCACCAGCAACGGCGCGCTGCCGACCAACGGGCTCGCGTTCGCCACCGCCACCGGCGTGTAGTTCTGCGTGTAACGGATGTGGATGATCTTGTTGGTCGTCGCCGACACCGCATACAGGTCGCCGCTGATCGGGTGCCGCTCGATCGACACGAGGAGCCCGGTGTTCGACGCGAAGTCATGGATCTTCGTGACGTTCCAGTTCGCGTCGAACTCAACGTTCTTGATCCACTGGCCCACGAAGTCAGCGACGAACAGACGCCCGTTGTACTTCGCGGGATAGTTCGGCCCGGTGTAGACCGCGCCGCCGATCGAGCAGCTTCCCTTGAAGCCCGTCAGAGGGTTGTCGTTGTCGTCGAGATGCGTGTTCGGCGGGTAGTACGCGCCCGACGTCCCGTGATGCCACGCCGCGATCGGGCTCTTGAACGTCCCGTTCACCGGCGTGTGGCAGGTCACCTTGTTCGGATCCGCCGACGTGTAGTTGTTGTATCCCGAATGCACCGGCACGCCTTCGAAGCACGGCCAGCCGAAGTTCGTCGCGGCCGTCGTGCATGCGTTCAGCTCTTCCCACGTGTTCCAGCCGACGTCGCCGATCAGGAGCACCCCCGGTTGCGCCGCGTTCGGATCGGTCGAGCCGGTCCCTTCGACGCGGTTCATCCGGAACGGGTTGCGGAGTCCGAGCGCGAACACGCGTGAGCGGTGGCTCGCGGGGTTGCCGTCGTAGAACGGGTTCGACGCCAAGCCGAGCCCGGTCGCGGGGTCGAGGCGCAGGATCTTTCCCGAGAGGCTCCGCGGGTCCTGGCTGCGGAACGAGCCCTCGTCCTGCACGATCGGCGTCGGGCCCTTCAACCCCGTCTGCGGATGCGTCCAGGTGTCGAAGCCCGCGACGTCGGCGCCGCCGTTGTCCTGGAAATCGTAGTGCGCGCCGTCACCCGTCGCGAGCAAGAGCGTCCCGTCGGAGCCGAAGCGGATCGCGCCGTTCGAGTGAGAGTCGTGCAGGCTTGCGATGCAGTCGGGCACCGAACCGTCCGCGAGCTGGTTGCCGAGCAGCACGTGCCGCGTCGAGAGATCTGCGACGATGCTCCCGCTCTGCGTGATCGCCTTGTATCGGGTGAGCCGCGAGAACGAGTACTGGTTGTTCTGGTTGAACGTCATGTCCTGCCCGGGCACGGGGCTGACCGTGTAGAGCAGGTACACCCACGACGTGGCGCCGCCGTCCGGCACGAACCCGGGCATCAGCGCGATGCCGAGCATGCCGCGGTCGCCGTTGTTGTTGACCTCGCCGCTGAGATCGATGAACGGCGAACCCTGCAGTTGCTCGGCCGGGTTCAACACGCGGACGAAGCCGTGCTTCTCGATGACGAACATCGTGCCGTCGGCCGCCCAGGTCAGGCCCACGGCGTTCAGCACGTGGGGCAGCGACACCGCCTCGAAATGTGGCGGCATCGTGAAGGTCTGGGCGACGGAGGAAGAACAGAGAAGAAGCGTGAGCGCGATCGTGCTGGCACCGCGCCCGGCAGAACGGAGGTGCGCCATGGTGGGCGGAATCTTCCCACACGATGCGAAAACGCGCGAGTTCCGGATCTTGGATGATCGCGTTTTCGTTCAGCGCGCGAGTTTCTCGACACGCACGAGCACCTCGTCCGCGCACCCCCACGAGAGCGTCACGCCCGCGCCACCGTGCCCGTAATCGTGAACGAGGCGCATTCCGCGCGCGAGGCGTTCCTCGTCGATCTCGACGCGCACCGCGTCGCGCACCGGCCGCAATCCGCAGTAGGCGTCGAGAACGCGCGACGACTTCACCGCCGGTTCGAGGG
>CAZOLL010000442.1:0-4015 GCA_964580365.1 uncultured Phycisphaeraceae bacterium | reverse complement strand
TCCCATCCCGCCTTCACCGAGCCGGCGGAGCAGCCGGAACTCCCCGAGCCGCTCGAACGGCAGTCCGGATGCGGCGGCCGCTCGCTCGGGCTGAGGGCGTCGTACCGGCGCGAGATGCGCGAGCCGCTCGATCCGTTTCCGCAGCTCGGAGCCCATCGCGCCGTCCTTCCCGTGACGCGCGCAAAACGCTTCGGGACCCTCGGCGCTGCCGGCGAGCGCCTGGTCGAGCCAGAGGTCGAGCAGACGCTCGTCATCCGAATCCATCGCGAGCGTCTCCGCGGCCGGCGGGCCCGCGGATTCTATCCCTGGTTTCCCGTGTCTGCCGGGGCGCCAAACTCCGATCGAGGGGTCGGCACAGTCGCAAACCACCTCGAAAGAGCAACGAAACGATGAACACCGCTTCCCTCGCCGCCCGCGTCGCCGCCGTCTTCGCCCTGGCGGTCGCCCCGCTCGCCGCGCAATCGCGCGAGCCGATGCAGCGACAGGTCCCACCCGGCGTCTCGCCGGCGACGTCCGGCAACTTCGGTCATCACGCGCGAGGGCTCGGCGACCTCGACGGCGACGGGTACGACGACTTCGGCGTCTCCGCGGAGAGCTTCGCGGTCGCCGGCGGCGGCGGCCGCGTGTTCCTCTACTCGGGTAGGACCGGCGCGCTCCTGGCCACGCTGGACGGTTCCTCTGCGACGATCGGGTTCGGGCGGTCGCTCGCGGCCGTCGGCGACGTGAACGGCGACGGCTTCGGCGACGTCGCGATCGGCGCTCCCGACGCAGACCCGGCGGGCGTCGCGAACGCAGGACAGGTGCGGCTGTACGACGGCGCGGGCGGCACCGTGCTGTGGACGCTCGACGGGACGATTGCGGGGCAGAACCTCGGCTACGCGATCGGCGCAGTGAATGACACCGACGCGGACGGAGTGGCCGAGTTGGTCATCGCGAGCCCGGGGATGACCACGCTCGCGGGCATCGGCGCGGGCCGCATCGACTTCGTGCGCGGCGACAGCGGGATTGCGTTCGGCTGGAGCGACGGCACGCTCGGCTTCCAGGGATTCGGAACGAGCCTCGCGACGCGACCCGAAACCGGAATCGTCTACGTCGGCACGGGTGTCGGCTCGATCTGGTCGATCCCCTCCTTGTCCGCCGGCAGCGTGGCGCCGTCGCTGTATCTCGCGGCTCCCTCGGGAGTGAACGACGAGGCGAGCTTGTCGCTCGCGAACATCGGCAGCTCCGGCAGCCCGGACTGGGCGCTGGTGATCGGCTGGTGGACCGCCGACTCGGGCGGGTTCGTGAACAACGGCCGCGTCGAGCTGCGCCGTTTGCCGGTCGGCCCCCCGGACTTTTCGTTCGTGGGCTCCGCGACCAACGAGCAGGTCGGTCGGATCGTCTCGCACGTGTTCGACCTCGACGGCGACGGCGCTGAGGAGATCGCGCTCACGTCGGCGGTTCCCACGGCGGTGTTCGACATCCGCTACCGCGTCGTGACCAAGACCGGCATCTTCAAGGATGACGTGACCCGCACGCACGGCGGACTGGTGCTGTCTTCGCTGCACGATGTGACTGGAGACGGTCGCGGTGAATGGCTCACGACCATCCACAGTGGCGTGGCGCAGAAGTTCGAGGCCACGGCATTCTCAATGGGGCTCACGACGGTCAGCGCCGGGAAGGACGCGGCCGGCGCCTACCGCGCGAGCTTCGCGCTCGACCTCGCCGCGCAGAACGGCGGCGACGGCTACTTGATCGCGCTCTCGGCGAGTGGTGCCGCGCCCGGGATCGCCGGCGCGCCCCCGGGGACGCAGTTGATCCCGTTGAACCCGGACTTCTTCACAACGACATTTCTGCAGCTCGTCGGCACCGTCGTCCTCCCGGACGGCGCCGGCGTGCTCGACGTCGCAGGGAAGAAGACGACGAACTTCTTCCTGCCGAAGGGCGTGCTGCCTCAGCTCGTCGGCATCGATTTCACCGTCGCCGCGATCGCGTTCGACCTCGGCACTGCGAGCGTGACTGCGGTGAGCTGTCCGGTCGTGATCGCGATGCCGTAACGACAGTCCGCAGGTTCGTCTGCAAACGCGCGATCGAGACGGCTCGTCGAGAGATCTTCGACCGGTTCGCCCGCTGCGTCTGCCGGCTGCGGTGGCTTCGCATCGACGCGGCGTCGACCATCGCGAAGGACGTCGATGCGATGCGCCTGAGTGACGACACGATGGTCGTGCCACACGATCGTGTCCCGTTCCGGTGCGCGGTCGGGATCGACGCGCGCGCGACGGGGATCTCGCGAGCGCGCCGAGTATCGTGCCGCGATGCTCGCAGTCCTCGTCCTCCTCCTCGCCGCGTCGGCGCCCGCGCCCCCCACGCTGAAGGTCGCTCTGACCGCCGACCCCGCGGTCGTCCGCATCGACGACGCGGACGTGCCGCTCGCCAAAGTCGCGGAAACGATCGAAGCGGCGGGCAAGGCGGTGACCACTCTCGCGCTCGCGGAGGGCGCCGCGGTGCCGGCGCACGCCGCGGTTGCGATCATCGATCGCTGCGCGAAGGGCGGCCGTCCCGTGCGCGCCGTGTTCCCGCCGTCGAAGACCGCGCCGACGTTCGAGCGCGGTCGCCTCGACCGGAAGGACTGGGTCGACGGCGCACCGACTACCGACGACGCGTGCGCCGGCGCGTTGCCGCAGCATTCGGCGGTGAACGGCTTCTCGCCGCTGCTCGAGGTCGACCTCCGCGGGATCGCCGCCTTGTCCGGCACGGGCAAGACGCGCACGCTGCGCAGTCATCCGGCGACGCTGCTCGACGGCGCACTCCCCGGCGAGCCCGGCCCCTCCGCGGCGGTCGGCCTCTCCGTCGGCGCCGATTCGACCGCCGCGGACCTCTTCGCTGCGCTGCGGTTCTTCTCGGAGAAGGGCGCCGGCCGCGTGTTGCTCCTCCTGAAGAACGGGCCGGACACCGCCGGAATCATCGTGTCGCTCTCCGCCGACAGCGAGCGCGCCGCCCCGCTCACGCGACGCGCGAAGCCGCCGACGGACAAGGGCCTTCCCGCCTACCGCGCGATGCGCCTGCTCTGCGAGGAAGCGCTCGTCGCTCTCCGCCAGTCGCAGCGTCCCGACGGCACCGTGCCCGGCGACTCCGACTTCACCGACGCGGAAGCGACCGCGCTCACGCTGATGGCGTTCATCGGCGCCGGCGTGCGCGCGGGCGACGGCACGAAGAACGGCGCCGCGGTTCTCGCGATGACGCGCTACGTGAACGGCTGGCCCTACGACAAGGAGCGCCACCCTCGGCGCGAGCGGTCGATCATCGCAGCCGCCGTGCTCGAGACCGCGGCGCGCACGCGCCACCCGCTGCTCGTCGAGCGCGGCGAGCGCGCCGTCGCGGAGATCGCGAAGGAGCTCGCGAGCGATTCGCAGATCCGCGAGGGCATCGACAAGGGCTTCGAAGCGATCGCGCTCCGCGCCGCGAACACGCTCGAGCTCGGCGGCACGGCCGACGCGTGTGCGAAGCTCCACGCGCTCCTCGACGCGACAGTCGATGCAGACGGCAAGGTCCTCAACAACTGGAGCACTCGCAACTCGCAGGAGTCGCTCGCGTTCGCGTACGCCTACCTCGCGTTCGGCTGGGCCAACGCGACGAACCCGCGCGTCGCCGCTCTCGCCGCGCAGGCGCCTCCCGAGTTCCCCGCGACCGATTCGTCGATCCCCAACGTGGGCCGCCCCATCGGCCTCTTCTTCCAATCGCGCGTCGCACAGCTCGCGGGCGAGAAGATCTGGGACACCTTCGACCTTGGCTTGAAGAGCAGTCTTCCGAAGACCGCGCCCAAGAGTGATCTCGACTTCGAGGCGAGGACTCCAGACCAGGTGGTGTGTCCTTGGAGCGGCGGCTCCGCGGTGCAGTCCGCGGGACGCGTGGCGCTCATGGTGATGGTTTACTCCTCTCCGGAGGAGAAGGCCGTGCTGCGCAAGCGGTGATGCGGCGCGCGCCGCGGCGGCGACTGCGTCGCGCGGTGCCGCGGCCGCTGCGGGGCGGGACGTGC
>CAZOLL010000441.1:0-4016 GCA_964580365.1 uncultured Phycisphaeraceae bacterium | reverse complement strand
CGAAGGAAGTCGACCTGCCGATCGCCGGGCTGCTCGCCGACCTCAAGTCACGCGACCTGCTGAAGGACACGCTCGTCGTGTGGGGCGGCGAGTTCGGCCGCACGCCGACCGCGCAGGGCACGGACGGTCGCGACCACAATCCGCACGGCTTCACGATGTGGATGGCCGGCGGCGGCACGAGGCCCGGCTTCGCGTGGGGCGCGACCGACGATTACGGCTTCTACGCCGAGCGCGGCAAGGTCCACGTGAACGACCTGCACGCGACCTTGCTCGCGATCCTCGGCCTCGATCACGAGCGTCTGACGTTCCGCCACGCGGGCCGCGACTTCCGGCTCACCGACGTGGCCGGCAACGTGGTGAACGAGATTCTCGCTTAGTCGCGCGAGTCGCGTGCGGCGCGGGCCGCGCCGCGATCACGGCTTGTTCAGGAACTTCGAGGTCGTGATCGTCGCGTTGTATCCGCCCGACGCTCCGTGCCGATTCACCGACCCGGTCGCCGACTTGATCACGTAGTCGCCGAACGAGTTCGGCTTCCCCGTGACCGTGAGCGACGCGTTGCCGAGCCCTTCTGTGAAGCTGCCGACTTGCGCGCCGCCGAACACGCGCCGCTTCGCGCCGTCGTCTTCCGCATTCTCGAAGCCGTGTGCGACGAGCGCTTCCTGCAAGAACGTGCCCAGGAAGTTGCCGTCGACGTTGTCGAGATCCCGCATCTCGATCAGAATCGTGCGCGAGCCGGGCGCGATGTTCAGGAAAACGCTTTCCTTGTCGTTGCTCGCGGGGAAGCCGGGGACCGCGAGCGTTCCGCTCAGCTTCGCCTTGGAGCGCTGCGGCACGAACGCGAGGCCGAGCGGCGAGTCGAGGAGTCCGGCGCCGAACCGCGTGATCTTGGCGCCGCCGATCGGGTCGAACTCGAACACCTCGTCCGTCGTGCCGCTCGCGGTCACGAACAGGTTGCCGTTCGGGCCGAACGCGAGGCCGGATGCGTTCGTCATCCCGGTCAGCGCGAACGACGACTGGAACGACCACGAGCCGGCCGAGTGTCGGTAGCGGTTGATCTCGTTCGTGCCGTTCGACACGACGAACAGGTCGCCGCCCGGACCGAAGACGAGTCCGTTCGCGGCCGCGAGTCCGCCCCCGACGATCGTGTCGAGAAGAGTGCCCGTCTCGTCGAGGATGCGCACGCCGGTGTTCGAGCAGACGTAGAGCAGGTTGCCGGGACCGAAGGCGACAAACGTCCCCACGTTGCCGGTGAAGCTGCCGACGGACGAGTAGCCCGGCGCGGCGGCGATCGGCTCGAACGCCTGGATCGTGGTGTTCACCTGCGATTGGACGAACAGTCGGTTGGCGACGAAGCCGGCGCCGCTCGCGTCGACCGCGAGAACGGAAGCGAGCATCGACGCCGCGATGAAGTGCCGCATGGACTCTTCTCCTCCTCGTGAGCGCTCGACCGCGCGCGCCGGGCGCCGGCGCGGGGCGAGCTCGAGGAGGAGTCCATCGCGCGCGTCGCGCGCGTCGGCCCGCGATCACTTCGCGGTGGCGGTCGTGTCACCGGCCTTCGCCTCGCCGTCCTCCAGGCGCAGGCGCAACAACCCGCCGTCGACCTCGACCACGACCGCGTGGCCGACCGTGGAGGAGTCGCGAACGATCTCGAGCCGACGCGAGCGCAACTCGATGCCGGCTTTCGGCGCGTCGTAGCGGCAGAACACTTCGCGCGTCGCGGGGTCGAAGCCGAGCACGATCCCGATCGGAGCGGGGATCGCCGCCGCCTCCGCCTCGACGACCGCGGCGCGCAGCAGCAGATCGACCTTCTTCACCTTGTCGTGGTCGCGGATCGAGAGGCCGCGGATCCGGATCACGGGTGTCTCCGGCGAGAGCTGCGCGTCCGAACAGGCCCAGTGGACGTTCTCGACGACGGGCTGGTCGACCTTCACCGGCTCGGTGTTGAACGAGAGCGTCATCGGCGTGCTCGTGATCTCCTGCACCTTGCTCAGCTTCAGGTCGACGTCCAGGAGCACGCGGTCGCCGACGACGGTCGGCACGACTTCGAGCATCAGGCCTTCGTTCAGCACTTCGATCTCCGGGCTCGCGATCTTCTGCTCGCGCACGACTTCGACGTCCCAGCTCTTCACGTACGGCACCTGATTCACCACCTGGATCTGCGCGCGTTGCTCGCCGAACGCGGTGATCGTCGGGGCGGTGGTGACCTCGAACGCGCCGCGCCTGTTCTCGTCGACGACGATCGAGTCGAACGCCGCGCGCTCGAGGAAGTCGATGTGGATGTCGCGGGAGGTCGCGTCGGCGCTGTCATCGGTGCCCGTCATCACGACGCTCTCGATCGAGACGAGGCGGCGATTGTCGGCCACGTAGCGGTCGAGGAACTGCTCCGCCGATCCGACGGCGTCGCGCGGTCCGACGATCTCGACGCTGACTTCGGTCGTGTACACGGAGTCGGTCGCGCCCTCGCGGCGCGAGAGGGTGGTGAGCGTCTGCACTTCGGCGAGCGTCGAGAACTGCCGCTTCAGCTCCTCGCGCAACCACTCCGTCGAGATGCCGGCGGAATCGAAGCGGACGTCGCCCGACTCGGGGAGCGCCTGGCCGTTCTTCGTCCACAGCACGTAGACCAGTCGCGACGCGTCGCCGATCGCGGAGAGGCTTCGCCATCCGGCGCCCTGGAACGGCGTGGTGAAGTCGATGCCCCGCCAGTGCTCGACCGGGTTGCCGACCCGGACGGCGTGCCCGCTGCTCAATTCGATCTGGGCGGCGGGCTTTGGATCCTGGGCGTGGGCGAGCGCGGGGATGGAGCACGCGGCGAGAAGGACGAACAGGGCGTGAATGTGTTTTCGCATCGTCGACTCCGATCAGCGCGCGTCGCGCGCGGGGTTGATGTGGACGGTCTCGCGCTCGAGGCGCGACGTGACGCGGCGGCCGTCGATCCACTCGGTGCGGGTGACGGCCAGCCGTTGATCGACCGGGCGTGGGTGGGGGCGTGCGGTCCTCGTGCTCGCGGCGGTCACGCGCGTCGCGACGGGAGCTGCGGACGGCGGCGCGAGCCACGCGAGCCCGATCGCACCTGCGAGCAGCGCCGCGGCCGCGACCTCGTGCCAGCGCCGCCGCTCGAGGCGCACGGGCGGCGCGGCGGCGACGCGCGGCTCGGCCGCGGTCGCGAGCGCGAAGACCTCGGGAAACGCGCGACGGCAAAAACCGCACGACCGGAAGTGCGCGCGAAGCTGGCCGCGATCGACGCGCGCGTCGTCGTCCTGGAGGAGGAGCAGCCGCTCGACGTCTCTGCACTTCATCGCGCGTCCTCCCCGGCCTGCAGGATCTGGGCGCGGAGGCGCTCGCGGCCGCGGTACATCCACGTCTTCACGGTGCCGGCCGGCACTTCGAGCGTCGTCGCGATCTCGTTCACCGACAGACCCTCCCAAAAGAACAACGTCAGGCACGCGCGCTCCTCGCGCGACAGGAACGACAGGTCGATCCGCGGCGCGTCGTCGCGCGCGCCGAACGCGGCGGCCGGTTCCGTCGCGAGCGGCTCCGGCTTGAGGCGCGCCGCGTCCGCGCGCTTCTTGTCGATCGCCTTGCGCACCGCCGTCTGCCGGATGAACGGCCACGGATCGAGCGATGCATCGAGCCGCGGGATCGCGCGCCACACCGCGCACCACGTCTCCTGCCAGCAATCGCGCGCGTCCTCCGCGTTGCCGAGGATGCGCGCGAGGAGCGACTGCACGCGGCGACCGTGCGCCGCGATCAACGCGTCGAATCGCTCCGCGATGGTTCTTCCTCTGCGAGGAGCTGTGACGTCCAAGCTCTTGTTCCTACGGAAGGTCGATGCTTCTTGGTTTCGATCTTCGCACTTCGCAGTGCGGGCGGAGGGGTTGCAGCGGCCGCTGCGGGGCGTGGCGCACGCCACCGGTGCACGGGGGCTACGCGCCCCCGTGACCCCGCGCCAAAGGGGCCCAGTGGGGAAGAGCGTTCGAACGGCCCGTGCGCGGAGCGCATGAACTTCGCCGCGAGCC
>CAZOLL010000440.1:0-4019 GCA_964580365.1 uncultured Phycisphaeraceae bacterium | reverse complement strand
TGGTACAGCGTGGCGCCGAGCGACCAGACGTCGCTTGCCGGGCCGATCGCGTCCCTCTTCGCCGCGACTTGTTCGGGCGCCGCGTACGGCAGCGAGCCCTGGAAAGAGCGGCTGTCGGTGAGCGTGTCGGCCGTCGCGTCGCGCGCGAGGCCGAAGTCCAGCAGCCGCGCGCGGCCGCGCTCGTCGATGAGCACGTTCGACGGCTTCACGTCGCGATGCACGATGCCCAGCGCGTGCGCGGCCGCGAGGCCATCCGCGATCTCCGCGCACCAGCGGATCGCGGCCGGCGGCTCGATCGGTCCGGCGGCAAGCCGTTCGTCGAGCCCGTCGCCGCCGACCAACTCCATCGCGATGTAGGGCACGCCGCGCGCCTCGCCGGCAGCGTGCACTCCGACCACGTTCTCGTGGCGCAGGCGCGACACGACCTGCGCTTCGCGGACAAGGCGCGCGTTCGACTCCGGAGAATCGGCGTGCTCCGGACGGATCACCTTCAGCGCGACGAGCCGTCGCAGCGAGCGCTGCTCCGCGAGGTACACGACGCCCATCCCGCCCTGCCCGATCCGCTTCAAGAGTCGGAAGTCCCCGAGCGAGTCGAACGGGAGCGACGCATCGGTCCCGCGCGAGTGGCGCGCATCGTCGGGAACCCGTGACGAGGCGGCGAACAGGCTCTCGATGCGCGCGGCGAGTTCCGGGCCGGCGCCGGGGTGACGCGCGAGGAAGCGCGCGGGCTCCTCGCGATCGCCGGCGAGGACGCGGTCGAGGTACTCGTCGTAGGCCGCGAGCTCTTCGTCGGTCACGGCGCGCGCACCAGCCGTGCGACGAGTCGGGGCCCGAACGGCGCGGGGATCACCGGCGCGTCCCCGAGCGCGCACTCGTCGACCAGCGTCTCGAGATCGAGACCGTTCGTTCCCACTCGTCGCCTCCGCGCCGGAGAGGCGCGCGATGAAACCCGGTCCGGCGCGAAAATTCAGCCGCGCGCGAGCAGGTCGTACGCCTTCTTGAACCGCTCCATCGCGCGCCGTCGGGCCTGCTCCGCAGCGTCGTACGTGAGGTGCAGCCGCTTCGCGAGCGCCTCGAGCGTTTCGCCCTCCACCGTCGCGCGCACGAGCTCCTGGTCGCGATCGAGCAGTCCGGCAATCGCGCGCGCCGCGAGGTCGATGGCCTCGCGGCGCATCGCGTAGGTCACCTGCCCGGTCATCTTCCCGGCGACCTGAACGCCCGGAGTCTCGCCGGGCTCGCCGCCGAACGACGCGTTGGTGATGCGGAGCATCTCGCCGCCGTGGCGGCGCAGCGCGGTGTGGTACTTCTGCCGGTCGAGCACGTGCTGCCTTGCGATCGTCTTCAGCCAGGTGAACGCTTCGGCGTCGGTGCGCAGCTCGAAGTTCTCGATCTGCGAGAGAGCGCGCGCATGGATGCCGGACACGACGTCGTCGGCCGACTCGCGCTTGAGCAGTCCCTTCGCCTCGCGCTCGACCCACTTGGCAAGTTGGTCGCGCGTGCGCTCGAGGAAGGACGCGAACGCGTCGGACTTCGGGTTCGAGGGCATGGCGGTGCATTAGAGAGGAAGCGCGCGCGGAACGGACGCGCGTTCGGGGCGAGGTCCGCGCCGTTGTCTCCGCGCGATGACCGCCCTACCGTGGCGCGTCCTTGGAGAGACCCGCATGACCGCTGCCCTCGCGCTCGCCCTGCTCGCGCTCGCCCCGCTCGCTCCCCTCGCTGCGTCGGCCTCCGCGCCCGTTCGCGTCGGCGCCGGCGCGCACACCTATGAATGGGTGCACGACTGGCTGAAGCTCCCGGACGGGATGAAGCTCGGCAACACGCACGGCTGCATCGCGTTCGACTCCGCGGGCAACGTCTACTTCAACACCGACACCGAGAACTCCGTGATGGTGTTCCGTCCGGACGGCACGTTCGTGCGCGGCTTCGGGAAGGACTGGGCCGGCGGCCTGCACGGGATGGTGATCGTGAAGGAGACCGCAGGCGAGTTCCTCTACATCTGCCACACGCAGCAAGGACGCGTCGTGAAGGCGACGCTGACCGGCGAGACCATGTGGTCGCTCGGCTGTCCGATGGAGTCGCAGCGTTACGCGAACCCGGGCGAGTACCACCCGACCAGCATCGCGGTCGCGCCCGACGGTCGCCTGTTCGTCGGCGACGGCTACGGCAAGTCGTGGGTGCACCTCTATGACGCGAACCAGAAGTACGTGCGCTCCTTCGGCGGCCCGGGCAGCGAGCCGGGGCAGATCCACTCGCCGCACGGCATCTGGATGGACACGCGCGAGAAGACCTCGCAGCTCGTCGTCGCCGACCGCGAGAACCATCGGGTGCAGACGTTCGACCTCGACGGCAACCTTCTGCGCGTCGTGAACGGCGACTTCCGGCGGCCGTCGAACTTCGGACAGCGCGGCAGCGAGCTCGCGATCGCCGACCTCGAGGGACGCGTCACGATCGTCGACAAGGACTGGAACGTCGTCCTGCATCTGTGCGACCAGCCCGACCCGAAGCTGCGCGCGCAGAACGGAGTCGCGCACGATCTGTGGAAGGACGGCGAGTTCATTTCGCCGCACTGTGCGAGGTGGGATGCGAACGGTGATCTGTACGTGATGGATTGGAACTTCGAGGGGCGGGTGAGCAAGTTGGTGCACGTGACGCCCTGAGGAAACTGATTTCCGGGGACGAGCTCGAACTCGAGTCGCGATGAACGACCGTCGAGTCAACGGAAGGAGACATGCCATGCGCCCGATGGGTTTCGCGTTCGTTCTCGCTTCGATCCTCCCCGCCGCGTCCGCGGCGGGAGCGTCGGTCAAGCTGAACGGGTCGACACTAATCGTGACCGGCGACTCGGGCGACGACTCGGTCGTGATCGACGGGAAGGAGTCGTTCTCGAAGTTGACCGTCTCCGTGAATGCGGTTCCGTTCGGAGACTTCGGCGGAGTGCGCGACATCCGCGTGAAGACGAAAGGCGGAAACGACGGAGTGGTCGTCTCCGCGCTCGAGATCGGAGGCAACTTGTCGATCTCCACGGGGACCGGGACCGACACGGTCGAGATCGACCCGTTCAACGGCGTCACGATGGAGGTCTTCATCGGGGGGGACGTCGCGCTCGATCTCGGCGGACAAGCGGATGACGACGTGTCGATCCACGAGGCGATCGATCTCAGCGTGCGGATCGGCGGCAACCTGCGCATCAAGGGCGCGGGAAAAGTGCGCATCGACGGGGCCGGCACGGGCAGCGATTCCGACGCGCTCGACGTCCGCATCGGCGGCGACGTGCTGATCGACACCAAGGTGGCGAAGGACGTCGGGCCGGCCGGGTTCACGCTGCTGCTCGAGGAAGTCGACGTCGGAGGCAGCTTTCGCTTTCGCAGCGGAAACGGCGTCGACAAGGTGGGGCTCGCCGACTCGCACTTCGTCGGAGCGGTCTCGATCAAACTGCGCGGAGGCGACGACACGCTCGGCGTCGGCGCGTCGCCGGTCCTCGCGAACGAGTTCCACGCGAAGATCTCGCTGAACGGAGGCGCCGGCACCGACGAGCTGGACATCGATCCGGCGAACGTGTTCGCGGTGCCTCCGGCGGTCAAGTCGTTCTGAGAGCGGCCGCCCGCCGCCCGCCGCTCGTCATCGGGGCCGAATGCGCTCCCGTGCGGTTCCCCGAACGACGCGGCCCGCGCCGCGAGGGCCCGATCGCGAGTCACTTCACCTCGACCACCGCGTCACCCGGCGTGACCGCGATCACGCGCCCCGTCGCCCGCTCGATCAGCACCATCCGCGCGCGACCGGACTCGACCGGGATCGTGAACGTCCGCGACTCGACGCGAATCTCGCCCTCGACGCGCTCGTTGCTCTCGTTGACGCACGCGACCAGCGCGGCTTTCGGCGCGAGCAGCACGCGCGACGCGAGCGGGGGCAGTTCGCCGAGCGTGACGGGCATCCCCGCCGCCGAGAACGTGGCGAGGTAGGAGGCGAACAACGCGCCACGCTCGCTCGCGAGCTCGAGCGGCAACGGCTCGCGACGAATG
>CAZOLL010000439.1:0-4031 GCA_964580365.1 uncultured Phycisphaeraceae bacterium | reverse complement strand
GCCCCCGTCCCGCTGGTCGTGGTGCCCGGCTGCGTCGACTTCGTCGTGTGCGGCCCTCGGTCGGAAGTCCCCGACGCATGGCGCGGCCGGCCGAGCTACTTCCACAACCCCGAGTTCACACTCGTGCGCGTGACCCAGGACGAAGAGGTCGCGATCGCGAAGACGATCGCCGAGCGGCTGAACGCCGCGACCGGCCCCGTCGAGGTCATCCTCCCGACCGGAGGTCTCTCGATCGCGAATCGGCCGGGCGGAGAGACCTGGGATCCCGCCGCCGATGCCGCCTTCCGCACCGAGCTGTGCACTCGCTTGAATCCATCGATCCCGCGCCGCGAGATCGACGCCCACGTGAATGACGATGCCGTCGCCGACTTGGTCCTCGAGACCGCGCTGCGACTCGCAGGAGGTACCCGCCATGCCGAAGCCGAAGACCGCAAAGCCGCCCAAGAACCGGACCGCGCCCGCTGAGCCGGCGAACGGCCACCCGAAGTCGCGCGAGACTCGCGGAGCGCGCGCGCCGGTGCACCAGGACGTCGCGCACGCGCCGCGTCGAAAGACGCTCGACCTCGACATCCCGTCGTTCTGCCTCGGCGACCTCACGTGCGTCGACGTGAAGGAGTACCTGAAGCACTCCGACACGATCTTGATCCCGAAGGCGTCGCTCGAGCAGCACGGGCCGCACCTGCCGCTCTACTGCGACACGATCACCTCTCTCGAGGTCGCGCGCCGCGCGGGCGAGCAGGCCGGCATCCTCTACACGCCGACGATCTGGACCGGGTACTCGCCGCAGCACCTGCGCGGACCCGGCGAGGGAACCGGCACCGTGACCTTGCGCGTCGAGACCTACCTGAACCTGCTCTACGACATCGGCCGCAGCCTCATCCACCATGGCTTCAACCGGCTGATCTTCGTGAACGGCCACGGCTCGAACATCAAGGTCGTCGACCCCGTGCTGCGCAAGCTGAGGAACGAGACCGGCGCGTTGATCGCGTACTACAAGCCGTACGCCGAGCGCTACATCGGCATGCTGAAGGACGTGCTCGAGGGTCCGCCGGAGGAGACGCCGGGCTGGCACGCGGGCGAGCTCGAGACCAGCCAGTGCCTCACGCACAATCCGCGGCTCGTGCGCATGGAGCGCGCGAAGTTGAGCAAGGCGAAGGCGCCGGCGTGGCTCGGCGACGCGTGGCGCAAGAACGACGGCATGCCCGACGCGGAATTCCAGGGGTACCAGTACTTCAACTTCCCGTTCGAACACGCCGAGTTCACGCCAACCGGCGTGATGGGCAACCCGGAGCGCGGCGACGCGGAGAAGGGCGAGGTCGCGTTCCGGCGCTTCGCGAACCACCTGATCGACGCGGTGTCTGAGCTCGAGAAGGTGAAGGTCGACGTGAAGAACCGCGACTGGACCGCGGGCAAGACGATGGGCGACGCGTGAGCGGCGACCTCGCCGCGGAGCTCGCGAAGATCGTCGGCCCGGAACGCGTCGTCCAAGGCGACGCGGCGCGCAGAGCGTTCACGGGCGACTCGAGCTGGCTGTCGATCGTCGCCGCGTCGCACGGAATGGCGCTCTCGCGCCAGGACTGGATCGCGCGCGTCAAGTCGACGGAAGAAGTCGCGGCGGTGCTGCGCCTCGCGAACGCGCGCGGCATCCCGGTCACGCCGGTCGGCGGCGCGTCAGGCGTTCAGGGCGCGGCGAACGCGGACCGCGGCGGGATCCTGCTCGACCTGCGCGGCCTCGACCGCGTGCGCTCCGTCGATCGCGCGTCGCTGACCGCGGAGGTCGAAGCCGGCGTCATCGTGTCCGAGCTCGAACGCTCGTTGAACGCGCAGGGCCTGCGCTTCACGCACTACCCCGCGTCCGCGAAGTGGGCGTCACTCGGCGGCTCTCTCGCGGCGCGCGGCTCGGGCGTGCTCTCGACGAAGTACGGCAAGATCGAGGACCACGTGCTCGCGGTCGAGGTCGTGCTGCCGACCGGCGAGGTCGTGAAGACGCCGTCCGTGCCGCGCCACGCGGCGGGGCCGGAGTTGACGCAGTTGTTGATCGGCAGCGAAGGCACGCTCGGCGTCATCACGTCGGCGACCATCCAGCTGCGCGCGCAGCCGGCGAAGATCGCGTTCCTCTGCTTCGCGTTCGACCGCCTCGAGGACGGCGTCGAGGCCGGGCGTGTGATGATGACGAGCGGGCTGCGCCCGGCCGTGATGCGGCTGTACGACGAGCCGTCCGCGACCCGCGTGCTCGAGAAGGTGGTGCACGCGGGGATCGATCGCCCGACGTTCGTGATCACGTGCGACGGCGAGCACGCCGCCATGGTCGACGCCGAGGCCGCGGAAGTCGCGCGCATCTGCCGCGAGCACGGCGGCAAGGACAAGGGCGGCGCGCTCGCCGAGAAATGGTGGCACGAGCGCTACGCGTTCTACGAGCCGCCTCACTCACCCGAGCTGCCCGCGATGTGGGCCACGATCGACGTCGTCGCGGACTTCACGCACATCGTCCCGACTTACCACGCCGTGACGAAAGCGATCCGCGCAGCGGCCGACCCGAAGTGGAAGCTGTTCCTCGGGACGCACTTCTCGCACTGGTACCCCTGGGGCTCGATGATCTACGCGCGCTTCAAGATCCCCGAAGCACCGAGGGAACTCGACGACGCCCTCGCGCTGCACGACAAGATCATCGCCGACGCGACGCACGCGGCGCTCGAGGCGGGAGCGGTGCTGAACGATCACCACGGGGTCGGGATGCGACTCGCGCCGTTCATGAGGGAGCAGATGGGGGAGACGGGGATGGAGATGATCCGACGGATCAAGAAAGGGTTGGATCCGAAAGGGGTGCTGTGCCCGGGGAAGCTGGGGATTTGACGCGGGAAGAATGGGCCGGAACGACGTGACCGGAGAACCGGAACCCGAGTGACGGGTGGACCGGTCGACCGGCACCGGGGCCCGAACGCCGTGCCCTGGAGAACGGAGACAAGAGACCCGTGACCCTTGACTGGCGGACCGGCCACTCCGTCGCCGGTGAGTCGGTTCACCGGTCACCGGTCACGGGTCTCCGGTCTCGGTTCCCGGGTCCCCCGGTCACGGCGTTCGGGCCCCGGTTGCCGGTCCACCCGTTCAACCGTTCACCCGACCACGGGTCCGCCGGTCCGCCGCCTGGCGGTCCGGCAATCCCATCAGCAGTCGTCGCGATCGATACTCTGCTCACGAGCAACTTGCGGTTGGATGCGAAGGGAGCGCGGTGCCGATGCAGGTTGGGGATCGAGTGAAGCACTCCGTCGCGTCGATCGCGGCCGCCCTCGTCATCGCGATGTCCGGGGCGGGCTGCCGCAGTGACACGCCCTCGGCGTCGGCTCCGCCGGATTCATGGCTCGATCGCGCGCCGTCCGATCGGTCGCCGGCGGCGCCGCTCGACGCGTCGAGGTACGCGATCGTTCCCGCAGCTCGCTCGGCGGATGCCGAAGCGCTGCTCGTCGCGACCGCGTGGCGCGTGCTCTCCGCCACGGACGCCGCTCGCTTGCTCGACGCGACGCCCGCGCCCATGGGAGACGGCGTCCTCGTGCTCCTTCGCGGCCTTCGGTATCGCGACGGCGAGAACCGGGAGCTCGCCGCCGGTGACGACGCGCGGATCACGTGGCGCGACGGCGAAGTCGAAGTCCTGTCGCGCGCCCACCGCAATTTCCCACCGCCGCCGTTGGAGCGTCGACCGGTGATCGCACGGCTCCCGCGCGAGCCCTCGCGAGTGCACGTCGATGCAGTCGTGGCAATCGTGGGCGGAGTGCGCTGATTCCGACGCCCGCGGGGATGCATCCGGTCGCGGCGCATGGCGTCCGACTGCACGTCTCTTGCAATTCGCTAATCCACTGTGGTGATCGATGGGCGCCGTTGGGCGGCGCACCAATCGATCACCTCCGCACTTGTTTTCCATTTCCAGTCAGGGGGGGTGGGCACCACCCGAGCGGAGGAGGGGGGGGGTTGAGCCCCCCGCGCAGCCCAAGAATGAGCCACCCCCGCCAGCAACACCCCCCCCCCACCCCCCGACC
>CAZOLL010000438.1:0-4039 GCA_964580365.1 uncultured Phycisphaeraceae bacterium | reverse complement strand
TAGCGCAGTCGTCCTCGCACGTGGAGCTTATGGAGCGCGGTGCCGCCGCGGAACGCGAGTGATTCCGCCAGCAAAGCGTCGGAGTAGATCTCGACCAACGCGCGGGACAGCACGAGATCCTGCTCGACCTGCGCGTCGGATGGCCACGGCGCGAGCGCGCGCCACGCCGTGATCGCAGCAACCGGAATCACGTCTCCGGCTCGATCGCTTCGCCTGCGACGACGCGCCACCGTCGATTCTCGATCGCGTGCGGGCGGGCGCGCCCCGGGTGGAGCGCGACACACCGCGGACCCCTGCGCTGGATCCACGCGTGCAATTGGTGCGTGAGAGACTTTCCTCCCGCGCGATCGAGGACATACCCGAGCCGTTGCGCTCGATGCGTCGAGAGGTCCATCGCTTTCGCCGCCGCGACGAGTCGGCGTGCGTCGACGCTCTCGCGCAGCTCCGAGAGCACGGTGACGACGCCCGGGAGGTGGCCGGATCGGCGTGCGTATGAGATCAGATCGATCACGGTCGCTTCGGGACTCGAGACGCGAATTCGACCGGTGGGGGTTTTCATCTCGGTCGATGGCGTGCGCTGCAGGTTCCTCTTCACGATGAATCGGATCGACAGGTTGTGAAGTCGGATCGGTCGGATCGGTCGATCGCTCATCACCTGGAACTGCTGTGGCTGTTGGTGCGAGGCGCCGTGAAGAGCAGCCGCCGTCAGCAGGGCGCAGTAGTACGGCCGATGCTGCGAGCGCATCAAGTCGTCGATGAACCATTCGGGCGGCGGCGTGCCCGCGCTGCGGTACTCGGCAGGGACGATCACGTAGAACCCGCGGCGCGGCATTGCGATTCGACGCTTCTTCTTCAGCCGGCCCAGCGCGAACTTGAGCGCGACGGGCGTTGCGTCCGTCGCTCGCAGCGCCTCCTCGCGCGTGAAGGTGTAGCGACCGGAGGACTGGAGGCGATCGACGAACGGTTCGAGCGTGTGGCGCGGCACCTCTCACCCACTCCTTGCGTGAGGATTCATCGTTTGCAGAAAGTAGTGTTTTTCGCTCCCTTCCGCAAACCCGCCCCTGGTCGGTTCCGCGCGCCGCGGAGCGGCGATCATTCGCCGGATTTCGCCTTGGCGGTCGCCTTCGCCGTCCCCGCCCCCGCACGCTTCACCATCTCGTTGATCCAGATCGGCGCGAACGGCGACGTGCATCCCTTCGAGACCGGATAGTCGCGATACACGCCGAGCTTCTCGCCGATCGCGAGCGCGCGCTTTCGGCGCGGCGGCGACGTGATGCCGATCTGCGCGAGGGCGCAGTTCATCGTCCACTGCGTCGCGGTGTGCGCCTTGCCCATCTCCGCTTCGATGCGGTCGAGCAGCGCATCGAGGTCGAGGCCGTCGGGGCTGCGCACGATGCGCTCGGCGGTCAGCGCCCAGCCGGCGCGCGCGGCCAACGGATCCTTCTCCTTCGGCGCCATCCACTTCTCGCGCAGCGCTTCCTTCTCGGGGTGCTGCTTCACGACGTAGGACGTCAGCCACTCGGCGAGCCACATGTAGGGTGCGTCCTTCACCATCGCCTCGAGCTGCTTCGACGAGAGCTGCTTCGGCGTGATGACGAGGATCGCGACGAGCCGCGCTTCGAGGTTGCCGGTCGCCCACAGCTCGAGCCCGAGCGCGTGGTCGGACTTGATCTTCTTCGCGAGCGCGCGGACCTCGCCCATCTGCACGCCGAACTGCTTCTCGCCGGCGCCGTGCTTCACGTTGCGCGCGCGCAGCGATTCGTCGCCGAGGGATTTCAACTTCGTCAGGACTTCTTTCGCGTTCATGGGAGTCCGATCGGGCCGTGGCGGGGCGGCACGATATCAACTTGCGGATCGCCGGCTCCGCATCGAGCGGTGGAGCCGCACGCCGCGCTCGCACCTCTCAATCCCCCGCGACGAAGTCGAGCCTGAAGTCCTTGCGCCCGCCGGCCGGCAGATCGACTTCGATCGGTGCGCTCGACACGCCGCCGCAGCGAACGGTGAGCGTCACGCGCCCCGGCGGCAGGCCGGGAATGAGGAACTCCCGCGCGGACGCGGGCAGCGAGACGGCGAGATACACGAACCGCTCTTCTTCCACGGCGCCGCCCGCGCGACCCGCGCCACCGGCCACCGTCAACTCGGCGTTGCCGTGGGAGGAATCCGGTCGCAGGCTCGGAGATCCACGACCGTTCTCGCTGTACACGATCGTCATCCCGACCGGCTCGTCCCCGACGGGGAACTCGTCGGAGAGCGTGAAGGTGCCGCCGAGATCGGCGCCTTCCACGAGCTGCAGCTCGACGGGTGAGGTCGCGGGCACAGTGAACTCGACCGCGCCGTTGCCGTGGCCCGGGTCGCGCACGCTCGCGCGGTAGCGGCCGGCGACGGGGAACCACAGCGGTCCCTCGCTCGGCGGCGCGCCGCCGCGCAGCGCCGGCCGCGACACCGTCACCCCTTGCGTTGCAGAGTTGATTCCCGCCGCGTGAATCATGACGTCCTTCGTCACCTCGGCGCCGCGCGAGTCGAGCACACGGAACGCCACCGAGTCGCTCGCCAGTTCGAACCGCAGCTCGCGCGTCTCACCGGGCGCGAGCTCGACGTCCAGTGAGCGATGGACGGTGACGTTGCCCGGGACGTTCGTCCGCGCGGTGAGCACGCACTGGCCCGGCGCGACCCCGACGAACCGGAACGCGCCGTCCGCGCCCGTCGTCAGCGAGTCCGCGCGCGTTCCGCGCAGCGACAACCATGCGTTGATCGGCCGGCCGCCGGCCGTCACGACGCCGTAGAGCGTGCACGCGGTCGGCATGCCGGGGAACGCGATCGGCACCTCGATGCGCGTCGTCTCCCCGGAGCGGACCTCGACGCCCCCGCGCGCGACGGCTTGCAGCCCCGTGAGCGCGTCGATCGACGCGCGCAACGGGTCGCCATCGAAGTCGTCGCGGAAGAGCCGGTAGCGGTAACTCCCCGGTGCGACGGTCGAGAACGAGAAGTCCCCGCGCTCGTCGGTGCGCGCGGTTGCGGGGATCTCGTCCACGTCGAGCGCGCGCGTTTCGGGCACCAAGCACGCGACGTAGCGCGACGGCAGCGCGAGGCCACCCGCGGTGACGCGACCGACGAGCGCACCGGGAACGCCGAGCCGCACCACGAACTCGTCACTCTCCGCGTCAGCAGGCAAGGGCAGCGTGACCACCGCGAAGCGCGGGTGCTCGACGCGCACGAGCGCGCCGTCATTCGGCGCCGGACCGAGCCCCGCGCGACCGTCCGCGTCCGTCCGCCGTCGATCGAGCGCGAACTCCGCGGAGCCGCGCACGAGGAGCGTCGCCAACGCGAACTCGACCGGCTTCCCGTCGGCCGCGTCGATCACGCGGATCTTGCGCTCGACGCCGCGCGCGAGGCTCACCGTTTCGGTGCGCCCGGAGGTCGAGTCGTCCGCGATCGTGATCCGCCGGCGCACCGCCGCGTGGCCGGGGGCGCTCACGACGAGGGCGTAGCGCGCGGGCACGAGCGGACCGACGGAGTAGTTCCCCGCCGCGTCGCCGGTCCGCACCGCGGCCGGCTTCGAGTCGACGAGCGCGTCCGCCGGCGCGCCGAGTGGGTGGAGCGGAGTGACGCGCACCGTCGCGTCGTTCAGCGGCGCCGCCTTCGCATCGGTGACCACGACGGTGAGCGTCATGCTCGCGCGGAGGTCGATCGTCACGTCGTCGCCCGCGTCGGCGTCGGCGAACCGCCACGGCTCGCCCGGATGCGCGCGCGCCGCCACACGCAGTCGCCGCTCCGGCCGATGCTCGAACGTGAATCGTCCCGCGGCGTCGGTCGTCGCCGGCGTGCCGAACAACACGTCGCCGATCATCGGCACCGGCGCCGCGACGACCTCGGCCCCGGCGACCGGCGTTCCGGCCGCGTCGCGGACCGTGCCGGTGAGCGGGAGCCCGCGACCGAGGACGAACGTGCCCGCGTCACGCGACGCCGCCGCTCCCGTCGGCACCGGGCCGCCCGCGAGCGGGACGAACCCGTCGTGATCGACGAGGAACGTGATCGCGCC
>CAZOLL010000437.1:0-4050 GCA_964580365.1 uncultured Phycisphaeraceae bacterium | reverse complement strand
CGCTCGACTTCGCGCGACCCGCGAAGCGATTCGCGCGCGGACTGTGACTCCACCGCGCGACCGATATACTGCGGCTGGAAATTTGCTAGCGCTCGGGCGACGGCGACGGATCGCCGGGCTTCCGGACGCACAGAGATCGAGCCGCCGATGGCGTATCCGGAGCCCATCCAGCAACTGATTCGGGAGTTCGACAAGTTGCCCGGAATCGGCACCCGCACCGCCGAACGCCTCGCATTCCACGTGCTCCGCGCTCCCCCCGAGGACGCCCTGAACCTTGCGCTCGCGATCCGCGACGTCCGCAAGCACGTGAAGACCTGCGCGGTCTGCTGCAACGTCACCGCCGCCGACACTTGTGCGATCTGCAGCGACGCGCGGCGAGATCGCACGACCGTCCTGGTCGTCGAGCAGCCGCACGACCTCGAAGCGTTCGAGGCGAGCGGGTATCGCGGCGTGTACCACGTGCTCGGCGGCGCCGTGAACCCCGTCGAGGGCGTGGAGCCCGCGCACCTCACGATCGGACGCCTCGTGCAGCGTCTCGAGCGCGGCGACCTGCGCGAGGTCATTCTCGGCATGGACCCGGACTTCGAAGGCGACGGCACCGCGCTGGTCGTGACGCGCGAGCTGCGCGGCGCGCTGGTGAAGAGCGGCGCGCGCCTCACGCGCATCGCCCGCGGCGTGCCGGCCGGCTCCGCGATCGAGTTCTCGAACGGCGCCGTGCTCGCCGAGGCCGTCGAAGGCCGCCGCGACGTCCGTGACGCCGGCGCGCGCGACTCGCGCGACTCGCACGGCGCCCACGGCGCCCACGGCGAGGGGGACGGCGCCTCGTGAGACTCGACCTCTCCCTCTCCCAGCGCCCCGAGATGCAGCTGCGGCTCTCGCCGCAGCTGATCCAGCGCATCGAGATCCTCCAGCTCCCCGCGAACGAGCTGATCGACCTGATCCAGCAGGAGGTCGCGGAGAACGAGACCATCGAGGCCGAGCCTCCCAAGGCGCAGGCGCCGACCCAGAACGGCACCGACACCGGCACGACGAGCGGCGCCGAGACGACGGCCACGAAGGAGGACGTCGCCGCGCAGCAGCTCGAGGACTACCGCCGCTACGACGAGCTGCTCCGCCCCAAGATCAACCGCTCCGACGACCGCGACGCGAAGATGGAGGCGATGCAGAACGTCGCGGACCACGACGCGACGCTGCAGGAGCACCTGCTCGCGCAGATCTCGTTCGCGAACCTGCCGGAGAAGGTGCGCGGCTTCGCCGAGATCCTCGTGCAGCACCTCGACGAGAACGGCTTCCTCACCGAGCCGCTGGAAGAAGTGCTGATCCCGCACGACACCGAGTACTCGATCGACGACGCGAAGAAGGCGCTCGAGTTCATCAAGGAGCTGGAGCCGGTCGGCATCGGCGCGAAGGACCTGCGCGAGTGCTTCCTGATGCAGCTCGACCCGGAGCATCCGAACTTCGAGCTGCACAAGCAGATGGTCGGCGAGCACCTCGACGACTGGCGCGACAACCGCCTGCCGAAGATCGCGAAGGCGTGCAACGTGGACGTCGAGCGCGTGAAGGAGGCGATGGAGGAGCTGAAGCACCTGCTCCACCCGCCGCCGGGCCGCCGGTTCCGCGCCGCGACGATCGTCCCCGTGGTGCCCGACGTCGTCGTCGAGAAGATCGAGGACCGCTACGAGGTCCGTCTGGAGGACGACTACTACCCGACGCTGTCGATCAGCCCGAGCTACCTCGACATGTACCGCGACAAGACCGTCGACTCGAAGTCGCGGCGCGACATCCGCGGGAAGATCGAGCGCGCGCGCTTCCTGATCGAGGCGATCGAGCAGCGCAGGAACACCCTCTTCAAGGTCGCGCGCGAGATCGTCCGCCACCAGGAGGAGTTCCTCGAGCACGGCCGCCTGAAGCCGCTCAAGATGCGCGACGTCGCCGACACACTCGGCCTGCACGTCTCGACCGTCAGCCGCGCGATCTCGGACAAGTGGATCCAGACGCCGCGCGGCGTGCACCCGATGAAGTTCTTCTTCACCGGCGCCGCGCCGGGCGGCGAGTCCGCCGGCCTCGAGTCGCGCGACTCGGTGCGCCACAAGGTGAAGCAGATCATCGAGGGCGAGGACAAGCACGCCCCGCTCTCCGACGAGGACGTGGTCGAGAAGCTGCGCGCGCTCGGGCTCGACATCGCGCGCCGCACCGTGACGAAGTACCGAAAGATGCTGAAGATCCCCTCATCGCGGCAGCGCCGCGCCTACTGAGCGCGCATCGCGTGGAAGCGCCGCCCGCGCCGCGCGTCGTCAAGCTCGTCCTGCGCTACGACGGCGCCGCGTACTCCGGCTGGCAGCGCCAACCGGATCGACCGACGGTGCAGGGCGCGCTCGAGGCCGCGATCGCGGCGGTGGTGGGGGCGAACGTCGCCGCACACGGCGCCGGCCGCACCGACGCGGGAGTGCACGCGCTCGGCCAGGTGGCGCACTTCGAGACCGACTCGAAGCTGCCGGCCGCGACGTTCGTGCGCGCGCTCAACGCGAATCTCCCAGACGACGTCGTCGTCGTCGGAGCGACCGACGCACCGCCGGGTTTCCACGCGCGCTTCTCCGCGCTGCGGAAGACCTACCTCTACCGCTTCCACGTGAGTGCGGAGCGCGACCCGCTCTTGCGTCGCTTCTCGATGCACCTGCGCCGCGCGCCCGACGTGCTCGCGATGCGCGCGGCCGCGTCTTCGCTCGTCGGCCGCCACGATTTTCGATCGTTCGCGAGCGAGCATCAAGACGAGAAGGACAGCGTGCGAACGCTCCATCGCCTGCGCGTCCTCGACCGCCCGCTCGGGCCGGTGATCGTCGCGACGGCGAACGGCTTCCTCATGCACATGGTGCGCAACCTCGCGGGGGTCCTCCTGCGCGCGGGGCACGGAAGCCTCGCGCCCGCGGGCGCGGGCGGTCCGGCCGCGGAAGCGGCGCGGATCCTCGCCGCGCGCGACCGCCGCGTCGCACCGGCGGCACTCCCTGCGCACGCGTTGTTCTTGTGGAGAGTCGATTATTGACACCCCCGGACGCCGCGGGTGCACTTGGGTTCTCGCGCGCAGCTCACCCGCGCGCGCTCGACGCCCTTTCGGAGGTGCGGTTTGAACGTCGCGATCACCGGCCGGCACGTCCAACTGTCGGCGGGCCTCGAAGAATACGCGCGCGCCAAGGCGGCCAAGGTCACCAAGTTCCTGCACAAGGACGTGCGCGTCGAGATCATCGTCGAGCAGACCCACGACGCATGGAACGTCGAGATGATCGTGAACGGCCACCACGGCTCGATCATCGTCGCGCACGTTCAACAGTCCGACGCGAACGCCGCGATCGACCTCGCGATCGACAAGGTCGAACACCAGCTCCGCAAGGTGAAGGAGCGGCGCAAGGACCACCGCGGGCCGAGCATGGCCGGGCCCGATGGCGCGGGCGGCGCCGGCAATGGCGACGGCGACGATTCGGACGAGGAGTGATCGCGTGACGGGCACCGCCGGCTTCTCCGAGCTGTTCACCGAGGCGACGATCTCCACGAAGATCGCGGCGACCGACAAGAACGGCGTGCTCACCGAGCTCGTCGACCTCTGCGTCGCCGCGGGGAAGATCCCCGCGAAGAAGCGCGACGCGGTGCTCGACGCGCTGTTCGCGCGCGAGAGCCTCGGCAGTACGGGCATCGGCGGCGGCATCGCGATCCCGCACGTGAAGACCGACGATGCGCCGGACACGGTCGCCGCGCTCGGCGTGGCGAAGAAGAAGGTCGACTTCGCGGCCGTCGACGGCGAGCCGTGCAGCCTCTTCATCCTCCTCATCTCGCCGAAGGCGAAGGCGAATGTTCACCTCGACGTCCTGCGCTGGCTGTCGAAGCTGGTCAGGAACGCCGATTTCTGCCGCTTCGCGCGCAACGCGCGCGATTCGAAGGAGGCCCTCGGCCTCCTGCGCGAGATGGGCGGCTGACGGACGACCGCTCGTGTCGCTCGCGCACAAAGAAGTCGTCATCCCCAATCCGCAGGGACTGCACGCCCGGCCGATCGCGCTGATC
>CAZOLL010000436.1:0-4062 GCA_964580365.1 uncultured Phycisphaeraceae bacterium | reverse complement strand
CGAGTCCCCGGCGCCGGCGATCGGGGCATTGACGGGGATTCTGCTGATGAAGACGAAGCTGCTCGGCATCGCCGCCGTCGTCGCGCTCGCGGCCGGCGCGTGGTGGTTCGTGCGGACCGACGAAGCGACGATCTCGAGCGAACGTGAGAGCGTCGCGAACGCGGCGCCGCCTCCGCTTGCGTCACCGGCCGTCGTTGCGGACACGACTCCCGCGACTGCGACGTCACGGGATCCGGTCGCAGCTTCGGCCCCCGCAGTCGCACGCGGGATGCACGTGCGTGGCCGCTGCATCGCCCGGGATGGAACCCCGGTCGGAGGGACGCGCGTGTGGATCGTGTCGGGCGATCGCACGCGCGCCGACGCGATGCTCGACACCGGCGCCGACGGACGCTTCGACGGCGCGATCACCGACCCGCCGCCCGTTCCGTTCGAGGTGAGCGTGAGCACGCAACGCTCTTCGTTCGTGATGGCATCGGCCGACACGCTGGCGACGGAGATCGCGGACGTCGAACTCGGCGACCTCGTGATGGAACCGGGCGGCGACCTTCGCGGATTCGTCGTCGATGAGCACGATCGGCCAATCGCGAACGCGATTGTGGAAGTCGGAGAGCAGCGGATCAACGCGACTCGCGCTCGGGTGAGCCACCAGGCGATCCCCGGAACGCGAATCGCGAATACCGACGAAGACGGTTCGTTCGAGCTGAGCGGCGTCCCGCTTCGCTGGGTGCGAGTCTTCGCGGACACCGGCGACGCCCCGGTCGCGTGGTGCGATCCGATTGCCGTTCGTCCTGGTGCTCAGAACCCGGTGATCCGCATCCACGTCGCTCATCCCGGACGGGAGCACTACGTCTCGGGTGTCCTCGTCGGCGTTGATCACGCTCCATTGGCGGATCTCAACGTGAACTGGACCGCTCGAAAGAAGAACTCGATGACCGCATCGAGCGTCCGCACTGGCGCGGACGGGCGGTTCCGGGTTCTGGCCCTTCCGGACGAAGTCTTCGAACTCATGTCACGAGACCCAGACGGTCGGCGCGTCTATGCGCATGGCCTCACCGCCGGAGCCGAGGTCCGGCTCGAGTTCGCGAGAGGTCGGCCGACGGGCGTTCGCTTGATCGCGGAAGACACTCGAGAGGCGATCGAGAGCTACTCGCTTGCGATGTGGAGCCGGTCATTCGGTTCGAATCCTGGCCGGGTCCATCCTGGAGGTGTCGTGACCTTCGAGATCGGGGACGATCCGATCAGCCTCAATGTGAGCTCGCCGGGATTCCTTCCGTTGAGTCTCGCCGCGATCGATCCCAGTCAGATCGGGGAGACGTGGGAACTCGAGATGCGCCGCGGTGGCTCGTTGTCCGGGCGCGTGACCGACTCCGACGGATTGCCCGTCGCGGGAGCACGCGTCGTCGCGGAAATCGCGGACAAGACCGCGACAGTTGCGGGATTCACGGTCCGCGTGAGGCCGAATTGGAGCGCGACCGGCGACTCGTTCTATGCCGCGACCACAGCGAGTGACGGTGCGTTTCGCATGCATCTCGAACGCGAGGACACGTTGGTTCTTCGCGCGGACGCGCCAGGATTCGCTCCCGCGATCACGGCGAGTTTTCACGCGGGGCCGACCGACACGAAGTCAGATTTCATGATTCCGCTCGCAATGGGCGGCACCTTGGAAGGTGTCGTCGAGGTACCGCCCGGACGAAATCCCGGCGGGATCATCGTCGCGATCTCCAACGGCGACGGGCATCCGATGTCGAAACGCACGCAGGCCGACGGCAGCTACCGCTTCGAGCACCTGACTCCCGGCCAATACGAAGTCGAGCTGCGCGACCAGGAGATCCTGCCCGGTCGTCTTTCGTGGCAGGTCGGTCCCGATGCCCCCGCACCGGCGCCGGATTGCACGATCGACGACAAAAAGGTGACGCGCTTCGATCCGCGACTCGCGCCGAGGCCGCGCTGCGTCGTCACCGGTCGTTGCCTGATCGCCGGCCGGGCGCGAGCCAACGATGTCGTCCAACTCCTTCGATGCCCCGAACTCGCGCACGCTCACGACCTGGCTGGCTCGCCACAATTGGCGTGGGACGCGCTCATGAGCGGCGAAAGCGAGGAGATCGCGAGAACGACGCCAGACGGTGACGGCGCCTTCTCGTTGGACGCGCCCTCTCCAGGCGCTTTCGTCCTCGCCTTGATCATGGGCGAGCGGCGTTCGTGCCACGTCCTCGTCGCGAAACCTGTCCAAGTCGAGATCGGCGAGATCCGACAGGACCTGCGCATGGACGTCGGCACGATCTCTCTGCAGATGGCTGCCGCAACTCCGGGCAAGTCGATCGATCCGCAGTCAGTCGTTTTTCGCGGACAGCCCACCAGCGGCGGCGTCGCACTCGCAAGCGGAGTCTTCGGTACCGACGAGACGCTCGATTTCCCCGCCGGCCGCGTCACGATCGAGACGGACGCGGGCATCCGCGAGATCGAAGTCAAGCCGAACGAGACGACGACGGTCGATCTGCGTTGACTCCGGCGCTCATCACGAGCGCGGCCCGCGTCTCCCTCACTTCAACTTCCCCTCGAACTTCGCGGGATCCTCGAGGAACTTCCCCGGGCAGTGCGGGCAGCAGAAGCCGATCACCTTGCCTTTGAAGATCAGCTTGTAGTTCGGGTCGACCGGGCTGCCGGAGACGGGGCAGGTGTCGTTCACGGCGGCGAGCGGATCGGCGCCGGTCGGCGCGGGCGCGGCCGCGGGGGCGGCGGCCGCTTGCTTGCCGAACTTCACGTCCGGCTCGGTCTCGAGTCCGGCGGCGAGCGGCTCGTCGCCGGTCGCGATCGAGAGCGCGGGACGCGCGGCCTGCAACTTCGCGAGCGCGTCCTTGCCGATCCCCGACTTCCAGACGTGCACCTTCGCGAGCGCGGGGAGCTGCGCCAGCGCGTCGGCCGCCGCGTCGGAGAGCTTCGTCTGCACGAGGATCAGCTCGGCGAGCGCGCGGTGCCCGGCCAGCGGAGCAAGCGCCGCGTCGCCGATCGACGTGCCGCGGAGGTCGAGCTTCGAGAGCCGCGGCATCTTCGCGCACAATGTCCCGATCGCGTCGGTCACGCCAGTGCGAGCGAGCGACAGCTCCGCGATCTGCGGCGCGAGCGGGAGCAGCAACGCTTCGGCGTCCGCGTCCGTGAACGACGGTGCGTCGGCGGCGACCTCGATCCACAGTCGGTTCGAGCCGATCGAAATCGGCTCGACGTGGATGCGCCGCGCGACGAGCGCGTCGACCGCGGCTTGCTCGGCCGGCGCCGGTTCCGCGTGGACGCTGCCGCCGTCGGCGCCCCCTCCCGGACGATCGGCGCCCGCGGGCTGGCTCGACGCGCCCGTACCGCTTGGCGCGCTCGGCGCGTCGCCGAAGCTCGCGCCCGCGGCGATCCACGACTCGATGCGCGCGATCTCCGCGCCGGTCGGCTGCGGCTTGCCCTTCGGCGGCATGTGCTTCTTGTGCTCGAGCGGCCGCTTGATGCGCAGGACCAGCTCGCTCTCGTCCGGCTTTCCCGCGACGACGACCTCGCCCTCGTCGCCGCCGGCGCGGACCGCGCTCGGCTCGTGCAGCGCGAGGCCGCCCTTCTGGCGCGACGCGCCGTGGCACGCGCCGCAGCGGTCGATGAGGATCGGCGCGACTTCCGCCCACGTCGCGGGGCTGCTCGTCGCGACCGCGCCGTCGGTCGCATCGCTCGGCGACGCGCCGTCGGTGCTCGGGTCGCCCGCGCGATCGGCCGCGCGCTCCTTCGTGAACGGCTCCGTGAGGAAGCCCTCGCCGTGCGTCAGCGTCGCGCCGAAGTGCCCCGCCGGGACGAGCAGGGCGAGCACGACGAGGAGCAGCACGCGATCGAGCGTGATCCGGCGCGGCGAAGCCGCCTCGCCGCCGCGCAACAGCGAGAGCGCGTAGAGGACCGCCGCGATCGCGACGGCGATGCCGAGGTTGCGGTGCAGCTCGAGCGTCTCGTTCATCGGCTCCTCGCGCGCGTGCGCGAGGCCGGTCGCCGCGGAGACGACGGCGACCGCGGCACCGAACAGCGCGAGCCCACGGAGCACGC
>CAZOLL010000435.1:0-4065 GCA_964580365.1 uncultured Phycisphaeraceae bacterium | reverse complement strand
GACGGCGTCGAGATCTGGCCGTCGCCGCTCACCCCGCCGCTCGCCGTTCCCGGCTGCCCCGGATGGACGCGCGCCTCCACGCCGCGCGACGCGCGCACGGTCGCTGACGTCTCGGTCGTCGAGTGGCGCGGGCCGTTCGGCGTCGTGCTCGTCGACGTGATGAGCCGGCGTACCGACCGGCTTGTCGTCCCGCTCGTCGACGGCTTCGCGACGCCGGTCCGCCCGCTCGCCGGGCTCGGGTTCGAGTCCGAGCACCCCGACGCGGCCGGCGCGTGGGCCGACGCGCGCGCGGACGTCGACCCGGCCTTCGACCAGGTCGTCGCGAAGCTGAACGCGCGCGTGCCGATCGACCGCTACCTCGTCCACGAGGGCGGCTCGCCGCGCGAGGCGGGCGAGGAGGCGTTCCTGCGGACCGCGATGCGGACCGGAAGGCTCTCGCCGGCGATGCGCGAGCACCTCGGCGCGTGGACGTCCGCGCAGCTCGCGCGGCCGTACCAGGACCCGGACGCGGACGGGCTCCCGTCCGGCCTGACCAGCGTCGCGCACGAGGTCGCCGACGCCGCCGGCGCGAACGCATTCCTCGGCGTTCCGTATTGGGCCGGGCACTGTCCCTGCCACTTCACCGTGGACAAGCTCGCGACCGCCTACACGCTCACCGGATCGCCGCGCGCGCTCGACCAGCTCGTGCGGCTCGTGACGCACGCCTTTCTGACCGAGGACTACCTCGCGCTGCACGCGGACAAGTACGGGAACGTCGCGGTGCACGGCTTCTACTTCGACACGCCGCGCATGATCGGCTGGCCGCTCAAGGCGGTCGCGGTCGCGTTGCGCGCGATCCGCAGGGCGATGAAGGTCGACCCGCTCGGATCCGTGCCGCTGGTCGCGATTGCGAAAGGGCTCAAGGCGTTCGCCGGCGTGCACGTCGCGCACGTGCTCGACCACTGGCCGGTCGGCACGTGGTCGGCGTTCGAGACGTCCGACCCGCGCGGCGGACATTCCGCGCAGCCGCACGACGTCGTGTTCATGCAGGCCGTGCTCGCGATGGGCGCGCGCGAGTGTGCGAAGCTCGACGTCGCCGGAGCCGCGATGCTCCATGGGCGCGCGGTCGAGTGGATCGACCGCTACGGATGGGATCGCTCGGCGGCCGGGCGCGTGGACGTCTACTACGACGCGCTGAAGGCGGGCGGCGGGACGTCGCCGGGCGACGTCTCGGACGGCGTGCGGCTCTGGACCGTCCAGGCGATGACCGGGACCGGGACGGAGCTCGAGCGGCGCCTGATCGAAGACGCGCGCCTCACCAACTTCTGGGGCGTGCCGGACGTCGACACGCGGAACCTGCTGTTCCCCGGCCTCGAGTGGATCCCCGACGACTTCCGCGAGCTCCGCGTGGCCGTCGCCGCGGCGGGCTAAGTGGTGTTGGGCGGCCGCCGCCCCGCGCTCGGCGTGAAGACGCGAGCGCGCCGCGCCCGAGCCGCCGGAGACCGAAACGATGGAAGTTCGCACCGATCTGCAGACCACCGTCCTCGACGTCGGGCAGGTCTCGGCGTCGACCGTCGTCGCCGCGAAGACCGGATACGAGATCGACGTCTGGCTCGTGATCGGCTCGTTCAAGGTGTCGGTCCTCTTCGGGCACGGGTCGACCGCGTACTGCGGCGCGATCGACGCGCCGACGACGAGCGCAGGCCCGATCCCGTTCGGCACGCCGTGCGTCGGCGGCACGCCGCACTTCGTCGTGCCGGCCGGCGAGGCGTTCACCGTGACGACCGGCACGAGCGGGAGCGCCAAGGGCCTCGTGCGGTGGAGTTACCGTGCGGTGCAGGTGAACTCGGTCTGATTCGACGAGGACCCGCGAACCGGGCCGGGCGGATGCCGTCCGTTCGCCGATCCGCGGAACCGCGGATCGGACCTGAGGATCTCCGGTGAATCGGCGATCCGTGGAACCGAGAACTGGGCCGGAGAAATGCCGTCCGTTCCGCGATCCGTGGAACCGAGAACTGGGCCGCGCAACCTCCGGCGAATCGCCGATCCACGGAATCGCGTTTCGAACCGGAGCGATGCCGTCCGTTCGCCGATCCACGGAATCGCGTTTCGGACCGCGCGGACTCCGTCGAATCGGTGATCCACGGATTCGCGTTTCAGACCGGGCGATCTCCGTCGAATCGGTGATCCACGGATTCGCGTTTCAGACCGGGCGATCTCCGTCGAATCGGTGATCCACGGATTCGCGAACCGGACCGGAGGATCTCCGTCGAATCGTCGATCCACGGAATCGCGTTTCGGGCCGCTTGAACGCCGTCGCCGGCGCGATACCGTGCGGGCCGCATGAGGTGGCCGCTTCGCGTCCTCGCCGACTGGATCGCCCGCGTCGTCGCGGGCGTCGTCGAGCGTCGCGTGACGTGCGCGGTCGAGCAGCAGCTCGCCTGGCACCTCATCGCATTCACGAGGGAGACCCGGACGATGAACGCGAAGGTGCAGAGGCTGTTCGACGAGGTCGCCGAGCAGAAGACGGTGAACGAGTCGGCGATCGCGCTGCTGAACGGCGTGTCGCGCGAGCTCAAGGAGCTGAAGCAGCGTCTCGAGGAGAAGCAGGTCCTCGACGAGGAGCTCGATTCCCTGATCGCCGGGATCGACGGCAACACGAACGCGCTCGCCGGCGCGGTCAAGGCGAACACGCCGTCCGACGGCCCGGAGACGCCGCCGCCCGCACCGGAGGGCTCGGTGCCCGAGCCGCCCGCGGACGGGAGCGCGCCGGGCGCGTCGGGCGACTCCGGACCCCCGCCCACCGGCTGACCCGACCGGCAATTGATCGCCGACACGCGCGCGGATAGCGTGCGCGTCGGCGGTCGTGGAAGCGCGGCGTGGCGGCGGCCTCCTCCTTCATCCTCACCGTCGCCACGTCGTGCCGGCAGCACCGGCCCGGCCGTGACCGCCACGGCCGGGCCGCTCTTCGAGGAGGTCGCGATGCGGTATCGCAGCGGTGATCGCGTGACGATCGGCGGCGACGCCTACCGGCTCGGCGCGCGGCTCGGGACGCGCGAGTGGATCGCGCAAGGCCCGAAGGGCGAGCGCGCGGTGAGCGAGGCGCAGTTCGACGTCGGGTGCTCGCCGGAGCGCGCGAGCGTCGAGCGCGGCGCCGGGTCCAACCTCGACCGCGCGGCGCTCGAGGAGCGGGCGCGCGACGCCGGCGGGCCCGCGCCGTGAGCATCCCGTGGAACCTGGTCGTCTTCGAGGGAGCCGACATGCCGGTCGACGGCGTGAAGGTCACGGTCAGGGCGGAGCTGCCGACCTCGCCGGAGAACGTGGCGCGGCTGGCGCGGCTGATCGATCGCGTCTCCGCGGCGATCCCCGATCCGGCCGACGAACTCGACGAGGCCGAAGAGGCCGAGGTCGCCGAGGTCGCCGAGGACATCGCCCCCGCGGGACCGCAGCCCGACGCGATCGCCGCGCGCGCCCCGGCCGACGCTCCGGGCCGCAGCTTCATGGCGCTCCCTTCCGGCAACCGTTACGGCGCGCCGAAGCGCGACGCACTGCTGGCGGCGCTCCGCCACGCGCCGCGCAGGTTCGGGCCCGACGATGTCGTGGACGCGCTCCGCGCGGACGGATACGCGGACGCGGACACCGTCCAGGCGCGCAAGGCGATCCTGAACGTCCTCGACGGCCTGGTGAAGAAGGTCGGGCGCGTGGAGCTGGTGAAGGGCGGACCCGGCGTGACGCCGGAGTACCGCCTCGTCGGGCCGAAGCCGGCTGCGCCGGCAGCGCCGTCGACCGCCTCCGCCGCGGACGTGCCGCGCGCGAAGCCGAAGCGCGGGCGGCCCGCCGCGAAGACGGAGGTGCCGTCCCCCGCGCCGGGCCGCCCGAGCCCGGACGAGGTGCGACGCAAGCTGCTCGAGCGACGCGGGGCGCGGTCGCGCAACGGGTCGGCCGAACTCGACCACGCGCTCGTCGACGACCCCGACGACGACGACCTCGACGCCGCCGGCGTCGGCGCCGAGGCGTGCGGCGAGGAGGCCGAGGCGGGAGCGCGCGCCACCGGGAGGTGGTCGACGAAAGCCCGCCGCGCCAGCC
>CAZOLL010000434.1:0-4070 GCA_964580365.1 uncultured Phycisphaeraceae bacterium | reverse complement strand
CGAAGTCGTTCGACCCGGACTTCACCGTCGACCTCGCCACGTTGACCGGCGCGATCGTGATCGCGCTCGGCCACGACGTCACCGGGATGTTCACGACCGACAAGAAGCTGTCAGACCTCTTGAAGAAGGCGGGCGACGAGACCGGCGACCGCGTGTGGCCCATGCCGATCTACCCCGAGTACTCCGAGGACATGAAGTCCTCGATCGCCGACCTGAAGAACTCCGGCCGCCGCGAGGCCGGCGCCGGCACCGCCGCGTGGTTCCTCTCGAACTTCGCCGAGGGCCAGCACTGGGCGCACCTCGACATCGCCGGCACCGCGTGGGGCGGCCGCAACAAGGACTACTACGCCAACGGGGCGAGCGGCGCGGGCGTGCGGCTGCTCGTGAGGTTCCTCGAGTCGCTCGCGTGAGGTGATGAAACGTCCCGTCCCCATCCCGTCCGGCGTCATGCTCGGCGCCCACATGTCGATCGCGGGCGGGTTGCCGCTCGCGTTCGAGCGTGCGAAGCAAGTCGGCGCGACGGCGCTGCAGGTGTTCACGAAATCTTCGAACCAGTGGAAGGCGCGCGACCTCACCGACGACGAGGTGAACCAGTTCAAGGCCGGCGTGAAGGACCTCGGCGCGCGCGCAGTCGTCGCGCACTCTTCGTACTTGATCAATCTCGCGAGCCCGGCGGAGCCGCTCTTCGAAAAGTCGATCGCCGCGTTCCGCGACGAGCTCCTGCGTTGCGAGGCGCTCGACATCGGGAACCTGATCTTCCACCCCGGCGCGCACATGGGGGAGGGCGACGAGAAGGGGATCGCGCGCGTCGCCGCCGCGCTCGACCGAGTGCACCGCGACGTGCCCGGGCTGCGCGTGAAGGCGACGATCGAAGTGACCGCGGGGCAGGGAAGCTGCCTCGGCCACCGCTTCGAGCACGTGCGCGGCATCTTCGAGCAGACGCGCGAGCAGGAGCGCCTCGCCGTGTGCGTCGATACCTGCCACGTGTTCGCGGCGGGCTACGACATCCGCACGAAGGAAGGTTGGAACCGCACGGTGGAGGAGCTGGACGCGACGTTCGGCTGCGCGCGCGTCGAGGCCTTCCACCTGAACGACTCGAAGAAGGGCCTCGGCTGCCGCGTCGACCGCCACGAGCACATCGGCAAGGGCGCGATCGGCAAGGAGGCGTTTCAGTGCGTGTTGAACGACGCGCGCTTCGCGCACGCGCCGAAGGTGCTCGAGACGCCGAAGGGCGAGTCGCTCGACGAGGACTTCACGAACCTCCGGACGCTCGTCGGGATGATCGGCAAGAAGCGCCCGCGCGCCGCCGCACGACGCGCGAAGCGCTGAGCGAGCGCCCGCGCGGGTCGCGGCTCGCCTTGATTCACTCCGCGATCCCGACTACCCTCCGCGCCCTCGTTCGCGAAGAGGCGGCATCGCCAAGTGGTAAGGCAACGGATTGCAAATCCGTCATTCCCCGGTTCAAATCCGGGTGCCGCCTCCATTCACTCACTCTCGAGTTCCGGTGCGCGCGACGACGGCATGACGGGGGAGTGGCGGAACTGGCAGACGCACGGGACTTAAAATCTCGAGGCCCTCACGGGCCGTGCGGGTTCGAGTCCCGCCTCCCCCACCAACCCGACGCGAGCACGAGATCGGCCGACCTCCGACTTTTCGGAGAAGGCGCGCTCTTCTTGCGTCGTCGCAGCCGTGGCACACTGGGCGACTTCAGGTCGCGGGACCTCTCCGACATCGGACGGCGGGACAGCGGGACAGAGAAGGATCGGCGCGATGCATGTCCTCTTGACGGGTGGCGCGGGATTCATCGGATCCCACCTCGCCGAGCGCTTCGAGCTCGATGGCGCGCGCGTCTCCGTCCTCGACGATCTCTCGACGGGCGCGCGCGAGAACCTCGACCTGCGAGAAGTCGTGCTGCACGAAGGCAGCGTGCTCGACCGCGCGCTCGTCGACCTGCTCGTGTCGTCGGTGGACCGTGTGGTGCACCTCGCGTCGGAAGTCGGCGTCGACCGCGTCGCGAGCGACCCGCTCCGCGCGCGCGAAGTGATCGAGTCCGGCACGCAAGTCGTCCTCGAGTCGTGCGCGGCCGCGGGTGTCCCGCTCGTCGCTCTCTCGTCGTCCGAGGTGTACGGATTCTCGCCGCCGGTCCCGGTGCGGGAGGACGATCTGCCCGCGTCGATCGACGGGAGCGCCCCGCGCCTCGCGTACGCGCGCGCCAAGCTCGCCGCGGACGGCGCGTGCCGCGCCGCCGCCCGCCGCGGCCAGGCCGTGCTCGTCGTGCGCCCGTTCAACGTCGTCGGTCCGCGCCAGCAGAAGGACGGCGGCGCGGTGCTGCCGCGCTTCGTCGCGGCGGCGCATCAGGGCGCCGACATCGAAGTGCATGGCGACGGCGACCAGCGCCGCACGTTCGTCGACGCGCGCGACGTCGCGGTGTGGCTCGCGCGCCTCGCGCAGTTCGACCGCTGGCCCGTCGACGCGGTGAACCTCGGCGGCGTCGAGGAGTGGACCATCCGCGACCTCGCGCTCCTCGTCCGCGCCCGGCTTTCGTCCGCTTCTCGCGTCGTCGCCGTCCCGCCGCCGGCCCCCCGCGGCGGCGTCGAAGTGCGCCGGCGCGTTCCCGACCTCGCGCGCGTCGAGCGGCTGCTCGGCCCGCTCGCCCCGCGCTTCCGCGTGGTCGACTCGGTCGACGCGGTCGCGGGCGTCCCGGCGTTCGCCTCCGTCTGATCGATGTGCGGGATCGCGGGCTCGTTCGCGCTGGCGGCGAGCTCCCGCGCCGACGTCGCGCGCGTCCAGCGCATGACGAAGCGGCTCTCGCACCGCGGTCCCGACGAGGACGGGTTCATCGCCGCGGGGCGCGCCGCACTCGGCTTCCGCCGTCTCGCGATCCTCGACCTCTCGCCCGCGGCGAACCAACCGCACGTCGCGTCGACGCCGGACGCACCGATCGCGTCGGTCATGAACGGCGAGATCTACAACCACCGCGAGCTGCGCTCCGAGCTGGAGCAGGACGGCGTCAAGTTCCGCTCCCGCGGCGACGCGGAGGTGGTGCCGCACCTGTACCGGAAGTACGGCGATCGCTTCCTCGAACGCATCGAGGGGATGTTCGCCATCGCGCTGATCGACCTCGGCAGCGGGCGCCTGCTGCTCGCGCGCGACCGATTCGGGGAGAAGCCGCTGTGCTTCGCGCGCCGCGACGGTTTTGTCGACTTCGCGAGCGAGCCGGGAGCGATCGTCGCGGAATGGCCGTCGGTCACGCCGGACTCGGCGGCGCTGTGCACGTTCCTCTTGCGACAGTCCGTGTCGTCGAGCCGCTCGGCGTTCACGGGGCTCGAGCACGTGCCGCCGGCGGGGCTCGTGGTGGTCGAGCGCGGCGAGATCGAGGTGCGGCGTTGGTACCGGCCCGCGCCCGAGACGATCGAGCACGGCAAGCGCGACGAACTCGCGCGGGCGACGTTCGAGCGCCTCGTCGACGCGACGCGTGCACGGCTCGACTCCGACGTGCCGCTCGGCGTGTTCCTGTCCGGCGGCATCGACTCGGGTCTCGTGCTCGCGGCCGCGGCCGCCGCGCGCGGCACGGAGATCCGCGCGTTCACGCTCGGGTTCGACGATGCAGACCTCGACGAGCGCTCGCTCGCGCGTGCGACGGCGCGGCACCTCGGCGTCGAAGTGATCGAGCGCGTCGTCGAGCAGGACCCGGTTCGGGCTCTCGCCGACGTCGCTCGGCGGTTCGACGAACCGTTCGGTGATCCGTCGGCGGCGCCGATGATGGCGCTCGCGACCGTCGCGCGCGAGCACGTCACCGTCGCCTTGTCCGGCGACGGCGGTGACGAGACCTTCGCGGGGTATCGCCGCTACGCGGCGGCACGCCGGCTCGCGGCGATCCAGCGCATCGTTCCGCGCGCGCTGCTGAAGATCGGCGCGGCCGTGTTCGGCGAGGCGGCGAACGGCACGGCCGGGCGCGGGAGCTTCGGCGAACTGCGCCGGTTCGTCGGCGCGGCAGGCCTTCACCCGCTCGACGCCGGCCTGTTCTGGAACGAGTGGTTCCGCGCGCCGGTGCGCGCGCGCTTCCTGCA
>CAZOLL010000433.1:0-4073 GCA_964580365.1 uncultured Phycisphaeraceae bacterium | reverse complement strand
GTCCGTCGCGACTGCGGCGCAGCACTCGATGCCCGCGTTCAACTCGAGTCCGTTGTCGCCGCCGAGGCGGCGGCAGCGCGCCGCGAGCCGCTGGACCGAGCGCGCGACTTCCGCGACCCTTCCGCGGACGAGGCGCAACGGTCCGCGCCACGGCAGCACTTCGACGCCGGCGGAGTCCGGGTCGTCGAGCAGGCGGTCGCGCGCGCGCTCGGCGGCGAGCCACGCGAGGAAGGGCGCCGTGGGAGCCGTCGGCGACGGTGCTGCGGACGCGGCCGACGCCGTCGCATCGTCTTGGAGCCGCGGGTCGAGCGCGATCACCGCGACCGCGTGCGTCGCCGTCGCGGCGACGTCTTCGGCGCCGTCGAAGCGCTCCGGCCCGCGCGCGCGCCGCGCGGCGGTCGGCGTCGAACGGTACGGGCCGAACCCGCCCGGCGCATCGAGCGCGTCCGTGAACGGCGCGGCCTGACGGGCACGCTCCGCCGCGACCAACGCTTCGTGGAATCGATCGCCGTCCTCGAGCAGCTCTCGCGACACCGGCAGCCACGCGACGAGCGGGACGATCGTCGCTTCGAACTCCGTGAGCGCGTCGCGCTCGATCGTCGCGCGCGCCCGCGAGAGCGCGAGCCGCACCTCGGGACGGTCGGGTGCGAAGAACGTCATTCGATCGCGCGCGCCGCGCAGCGAGAGGCCGAGTGCGGGGTCGGCGCCGATCGCCTCGCAGAGCGTCGCGTGGACGTGGTCGGCGAACGCGGCGAGGCACAGGCCGGCGGCTGGGCCGAGTTCGGCGAGCAGCACGCCGGTACCGGTGAACCGCGCGCCGACGAAGAGCAGCGGCGCGTTGGCGGCGTCTGCGCGCGATGCGGCGTCGGCGGCCGCGGCGGACGCGAGCGCGACGTCGGCGAGCGGGATCTTGCGGGTGACCGCGTTGTCGCCGAGCGGCGGCTCGGCGAGGTGGCGCGCGAGCAATGCGACCAGTGCGATCGGCGCGGCGTCTGGAGCGGAGACGAAGCTCTCGAGGTCGCGGTCGAGCGCCTCCACGCGGCGCGCGGCGTCGGCGCGCAACGCCGCGACGTCGGGTTCGGCCGGCGGTGCGGGCGCGTCGCCGAGCGGCAGCGCGACGCCGGCCGGCGGGACGTCCGGGTGCTCCGACGCGATCGACGCGATGCCGACCGCGCGCGCGGCGTCGTCCGCCCCGTCGACGACGGCGGCGCCGACGCTCGCGGCAAGGCCCGCGAGACGGGGGATGCGCGCGAGCACGGCCTCGGCGCGCTCGCGACCGCGGCGGCGGTGGTCGCCGCCCTTGCCGGCGCGGACGTCGAGCCGTCCCGTCTCGCGGAAGAACGCCGCCAGGATCCGCACGAATCGTTCGTCGTTCATTCCGCGCCGGTCACTCGCATCCGTCCCAGCCCGAACGTCGTTCCCTTGCCGACGCCGATCGCGACGCCGAGTGCGAGCAGGGGAAGGAGCGGGTCGACGTCGCCTTCACGTGCTTCGAAGGTGACGCGGCCCCGCATGCCGAACAGGTTCATCGTCCGGTGCTGGCGAGCGGAGAAGCGTACCTGATCGACGCGAGCGAGGTCAGAGGCGACCAAGGAGACCGACGCGGCGCGCGCGCGCAACTCTTCTCGTTCGGCGTCCGGCAGGTCGAGCAGGACGCCCTCGTGCTCGCGCAGGAGCGACGCGGCCCGGCGCAGGAGCGCGCGCACGAGCAGCGCGAACGTGGGCGCCGCGACGACGTCGCCGTCCTCGACGAGACGCAGGGCGGTCGGGAACTCGATCGAGAACCGCGACGACCGCGCGGGCTCGACTTCCAGCCGGAACGCCGCCGGCGTGACGGGCGAAGCGCGTGCGCCGGCCAGGAACGCGAGCGGCTCGCCCGCGGCGACGAGTGTCTCCGTGCTGCCGACGCGGGAGGGCACGCGCACCGCGACGCGCTCGACGTCGAACCCGCCGCGCGCACGGCCGAGGCCGCTCTCCCCCATGCGCACCGCCGCGTCGACGATCGCCGGCATCCATTCGACCGCGCGGCCGATCAACGTCACGACGAACGAGAACGGCGCGCCGGCCTCGATCGTCGCGCCGCCCTGCGGCGGATCGATGCGGTACGGATGCACCGCCTGGTCCTCGAAGATCGCCGGGTAAGCGCAGTCGTCCGCGACGCGACACGCGGGGCAGTCGCGATGGCTGGTCACGCACACCGCGTCCTTCAGCGCGCGGCCGAAGGCGCCGCGCAGCGTGCTGCCGGCGAAGTCGGGCAACTCGATCGCGGCGCGCGCGCGCGCGTTCACCTCGAGCGGGAGGATCCGCAGGCGATCGAGCGCCGCAAGCACGCGCTCAGCACCACGAGTTCGTGAGCACTTCGCCGAGGCCACCGGCGCCCGGGACGATGTAGTCGTGCTCGTTCAGTCCGCGCTCGCGATCGAGGTGCGCGCCCGGGACCGCGGCGAGCACGTCTTGCGGCGACATCCCCCGGTCGACGCGCCCGGCGTAGACGCGCAGTTCCGGCGCCTCCTTCGCGAGCAGGCGCAGCGATTCGGGCGTGACGATCAAGTGCATCGCGATGGCGAGCGACGGCGCGCCGAGGTCGCGCTTCTTGTAGGTCTCGAGCACGCGGAGCAGCGTGCTGCCGGTCGCGCCCATGGGGTCGGGGATCAACAGCACGCGGCCCGCGATCGGCCCGCCGATCTTGCTGCCCGCCGCGTCGACGCCGATGACCCGCCCGGCCGCGTCGGCGATGCGCGCGAAGTAGAAGTGGTCGATGCGGACGTTCTTCGCGGGCAGGACGCGGGCGAGGTCCTCGTACACCGCGAGCGACGGCACCGCGCCCGCGCGCAGCACGTTCGCGATCACGACCTCGACGTTTTGGTCCAGCGCCTCGCCGCGGAAGCGGCCGAGCGGCGAGTGCGCGATCATGCGCGTCGGCGCGTCGATCGGCGCGGTCGGAAACTCCCGCGCGACCGCGCGCGCGAGCAGGAGCCGGTAGAACGACCGCACCATCTCGAGCAGCTCGGGCGGATGCACCTCCGGCGAGCCGATGCGCGCGAGCAGCGTGCGCGTGTACGCGTCGTCGAGGACGTGCACGCGAGGTCCGTAGCGGTGGTCGAGCCAGAGCGGGCGATCGGTCATGGGGACGGTGAGCCTCGGGTCCGATCCAAACGGCGGCGACAGTGTAGTGGCGGCTCTCCTATGATCCCGCGCCATGCACCGACGCCTCACGCTCCTCGCCTCGCTCGCGTTCTTCCCCGCCTGCGCGTCGGTTGCCGACCTGAAGGAAGGCGACCTCACGGTCCCGCCGGCGGTCGTGCTCGAGGCGGGCGAGTCGAACGACGCCGCGCTCGACGCGCCGTTGAACGCGATCCTCGACGCGCGCGTGCTCGGCGGGCTCACGACGATGGACGAGCCGCGCACCGTCGCGGCGATCCGCGCGCAGGCGATGCGCGGCAGCGCGAGCGCGGTGCCGCACATCGAGGCGCTCGTGTTCGACGCGTCGCCCGAGGTGCGCATCCAGTCGCTCGCGGCGCTCGAGCAGATGAACTCGGTGTCGTCGTTGCCCGTCATCGCGAAGGCCGCGACGATCCACACGCGCGAGGACGTGAACGAGGTCGCCTACGAGGTGTTCTCGAAGCTCTCCGGGACGCGAGTGAACTACCTCGACCGCCGGAAGCTCGAAGCCGTGCTCGCCGAGCGCGGAGTCAGCCCGGGGCAGTGAGGGGAACGGCGGGGACGAGGCTTTGGCGGCACCGGTCCCGTTCCCCGGGAAACTCGGGCCCGGATTCGGCCCCGAACCCGAGGGACGGGAGGCGGGTGCGCTCGGTCAAGAGTCAGCGGCACGTGGGATCGCTTCAGAGCTGAGGCGGCCGTGGAGGCGCCAGCCCACGAGGAGCTGCCAGGAGCGCGGTGAAGCGGTCGGCGCGGGGCGCGTGATGGGCGCGAGTTCGTGCCAGCCGGTGAACCACGCGGCGGATGAGTACGGGTCGACGCGGCCGGGGAACGGGATGCCGTGGCGTCGCGCGTTCGCGAGATGGGGATGAGAAGTTGGCCGGTCACGTCGCGCGCAGTACCGCGAGGGTCTG
>CAZOLL010000432.1:340-4074 GCA_964580365.1 uncultured Phycisphaeraceae bacterium | reverse complement strand
CCTCCCGCGACGAGGATCGCCTGCGGCGATTGATGCCGGACGCCGAGCCGCTCGGCGATCGCGTTCGAGACCGGCCGCGATTCGATGACGAGGACGCGCGCGATCCGCACCGTCGCCGGCGCGCTGCTCGTCCACGCCGCGAACTCGTCGTGCGCCGCCGCGCTGATCGGGCACGCCGTCGAGTGCTTGAAGAGGAGGAGCGGGCCGGGCTCGGCCAGCACGCGGTCGAGATCGGCGATGACGTTCAACTCGATGACGGGCCTGCGTTCCATGGCGGCCGAGCTATACAATCGCGCCCTCGATCGACGAAGAACGAAACCCACGCAGCTGGAAGACCTCGATGAACTCGCACGACCTGATGCCGAACTATGACGAAGACGCCGTTCAACCGATGCGCACGGAGCTGACCGCCGTGGGCTTCGCCGAGATGCGCAGCCCGGACGACGTGGACCGCGCGTTCGACGGCCCGGGCACGGCGGTCGTCGTGATCAACTCGGTGTGCGGTTGCGCCGCGGGCGGCGCCCGCCCGGGCGTCACGCGCGCGCTGCAGAACTCGAAGATCCCGGATCGTCTGGTGACCTCGTTCGCCGGCCAGGACAAAGCGGCGGTGAACCGCATCCGCCAGCGCCTGTCGTCGATCCCGCCGTCGTCGCCGTTCATCGCGGTGTTGAAGGACGGCAAGCCGGTGCACGTGATGCAGCGCTCCGACATCGAGGGCAAGGACGCGAACCGCGTCGCGAGCGAGCTCGTCGCCGCGTTCAACCAGCACTGCGCGCGCTCCGGCCCGTCGATCCCCGCCGAGCAGTACGCGAAGCTCACCGGCGTCCAGGTCTGCGGCTCGAGCATCCCGCCGTCGACGGTGAAGATCCAAGGGATGGGGGGCATGGGAAGCACGGGTTCGAACGCCGGCCACGGCCAAGCCGTCGACGCACCGGGCAAGAAGGGCTGGCAGTTCTGGAAATGAAGCTCCTCGCAATCCTGGGCGCCGCGCTCGCGCTCGCGTCGTGCTCGTTGTTCCCCGGAGCGCCGCAGTGGCACGCGGATGTGTTCGACAACGCCACGTTCGATGACGTGTTCGACGTCACCGCCGCGCAGATCGACAAGGACTACGACATCGCGACGGCCGACCGCTCGACCGGCAGGATCGAGTCGGGCTGGGACTACGCTTCGACCGCGCCGGTCACGCGCCTCCTGCAGCGCGAGCGCGTCGTCGCCGAGCTCACGGCCGTCGACGAAGGCATCCAGGTGATGCTCCGCGTTCAGACCCAGGTGAAGGAGCGCACCGGCCTGCTCGCTCCCGACGACCAGACCGACGAAGACTGGGAGGACTCGCGCGACGACGTCGACCGCGCCGCCGTCATCTTCCAGCGCATCGAATCCGTGCTCGTGAAGCTGCGGCCCTCCGAAGACTTCGAGCGCCGCTTCGAGAAGACGCGCGTCGAGCCGAACACGCCGCTCGGCGCCGACAAGTGACCGAGAAGTACAACCTCGGCAAGGACCTTGTCGACCGACACGTCGTCCACGGCCGCGGCGACGTCACTGCACTCCTCTTCGAGGACTCCGGCGGCATCGCGGCGCGGTTCACCTATCGCGAGCTGGCCGCGCTCTCCAATCGCTTTGCGAACGTGCTGCGCAAGCACGGCATCGTGCCCGGCGACCGCGTGCTGTTCCGCGTGCCGAACCACCCCGCGTTCTTCGTCGGCGCGCTCGGCTGCGCAAAGGCGGGCGCGGTGTTCGTCCCGACCAGCACGCTCTTCAAGGAGCGCGAGGTCGAGTACCGGCTGCGCGATTCCGGCGCGGTTCTCTGCGTCACCACGGCCGAGCTGCGCCACGAGGTCGACCGCGCGGCGGTGACCTGCCCGCAGTTGCGCGCCGTGCTCGTCGTCGACGACCACGGTGAGCCGCCCTGCTCCGGGCCGGAGTCGATTTCGCGCGCGATGAGCGCAGCGCGCGACCACTTCATCGCCTCGGACACGCGTGCGGAGGACCCGGCGTTCATCGCCTACACCAGCGGGACGACCGGCGACCCGAAGGGGATCCTGCACCTGCAGCGCTACGCGCGGTCCTACGACTCCCTGATCGAGGACTGGCACGGCTTCCGCGCGGGCGACGTCACGGCGTGCCCGTCCGAGATCGGCTGGATGCTCCCCGTCGCATCGACGTTCCTCTACGCGCTGCGCGCCGGCATCACCGCGCTGCACTACCGCGAGCGCGAGCCGCGCTTCCGTCCGGAGGTGTGGTGCGGTCTCCTCGAGCGCCACCGCGTGAACCGGTTCGTCGCGACGCCGACCGTGTGGCGGATGCTGCTCACCGTCGAGGACGCGCGCCGCCGCTTCGACCTCTCGGCGCTCGCGTCCGGCACCTCGGCCGGCGAACCGTTGCCCGCGGACACGCTCGCGCGCGTCGAGAAGGAGTTCGGAATCGCGCCGCTCGACGGACTCGGGATGAGCGAGTGCATGGTGTACGCGCACAATCGACTCGGCGAGCGTCCCACGCCCGGCTCGTGCGGCCGCGCGGCGCGCGGCCTCGAGCTGGCGGTGCTCGACGACGAGCTGCGTCCGCTCGCGGACGGCGCCGAAGGCGTGCTCCACCTGCGCCGTTCGACGCACGCCGGTCTCATGCGCGAGTACTGGAACAAGCCCGAGGCCACGCAGGACGTGTTCCGCGGCGAGTGGTACCGCACGGGCGACGTCGTCACGCGCGATGCGGAAGGCCGCTACTTCTTCAAGGGCCGCGCCGACGACGTGATGAAGTGCTCCGGCTACCGCATCTCGCCGTTCGAGGTCGAGAGCGCGCTGCAGTCGCACCCCGCGGTGCTCGAAGCCGCCGCGATCGAGTTCCCCGATGAGATGCGCGGCAACGTCGTGAAGGCGTGCGTCACGCTGCGCGAAGGTTTCGCCGAGTCCGCCGACCTCGCGCGCGCGATCATCGACCACGTGAAGCGCGATCTCGCCCCGTTCAAAGCGCCGAAGCTCGTGGAGTTCGTGAAGGCACTGCCGAAGACGCAGAGCGGGAAGATCAAGCGGCGCGAACTCAGAAACTGACTTCCGGGCCCGAACTCGAACTCGAGTCGCGAGGAACGAGACTCGAGTTCGAGTCCGGGCCCGGAAGTGAGTCTCTTCACTCCGCGACGATTCCGTACTCCGAGATCTTCTTGTTCAACGTCGGCCAGCTGATCCCCAAGAGTTCCGCCGCCTTCCCCTTCTTCCACGCGCAGAACTTCAGCGCCGCGGCGATCGTCCGCTTCTCCATCGACTCGATGTTCAGCTCGGACGGGTCCACCTGCGCCTCGGCGGCAAACGGGAACAGATCGCCCTTCAACTCCTCGCCCTTCGAGAGGACGGTTGCGCGCTCCATCACGTTCGACAGCTCGCGCACGTTGCCGGGCCACGAGTAGGCGAGCAGGCGCTTCAACGCCTCGGGCGCGAGGCGACGCGCGCGGCGGTTCATGCGGCGAGCGTGCAGCTTGAGGAAGTGGTCGGCGAGCAGCGGGATGTCGTCCTTGCGCTCGCGCAGCGGCGGCACGGCGATGGTCCCGACGCCGAGGTGCGCGAGGAGGTCTTCGTGGAACGCGCCGTCCTTCGCTTGCGACGACAGATCACGATCGGTGGCGGCGGCGAGGCGCACGTCGTTCTCGCGGCGCTCCTTCAAGCGCGACGCGAGGCGCGCCTGCGCTGCGAGATCCATCGCGTCGATCTCGTCGAGGAACAGCGTGCCGCCGCGCGCGCGGTCGA
>CAZOLL010000432.1:0-330 GCA_964580365.1 uncultured Phycisphaeraceae bacterium | reverse complement strand
ACGTGCGTGGCCGTCCGGCCGCCGATGCGCCGCACCCGCTTGTCCTCGATGGCCGTGAGCAGCTTGGCTTGGAGATCGAGCGCGAGCGCGTCGATCTCGTCGAGGAACAACGTGCCGCCGCGCGCGCGGTCGAGTGCGGTGCCTTGCGCGCTGCCGTTGCCGACGTCGCCGAGCCCTCCGACGATCTGCTGCTCCAGCTCGTGCGCCGGCAATGCCGCGCAGTTCACTGCGACGAACGGGCCGCGCGAGCGCGGCGAGAGATCGTGCAGGAGCCGCGCGAACAGCTCCTTGCCGGTGCCTGTCTCGCCGATGAAGAGGACGGGATGCAGC
>CAZOLL010000431.1:0-4085 GCA_964580365.1 uncultured Phycisphaeraceae bacterium | reverse complement strand
CACCCGTCGCGCCACCCCGCTCGTGGCAACTCGTCCACGCCACCTTCCCACACGGCCGCCTCGATCCTCGCGCGACACCGAGAATCACTTGGTGAGGATTGCCTCGAGGCTTGCGAGGCGCGCGCGCCACCACGCCTGCTTCTTCTTCGCCGCGGCGGCGCTCTTCAGCTTGTTGTGCTGCAGCGCCATCTGCGTCTTGCCGCCGGGCTTCGCATACAGGTTCACCTCGACGCGTTCGGGGCCGGCGCCCCAGGCGATGCGCACCGACTTGCCGGGCGTGAACTTCGTCACCTTGAACTCCTCGCCGGGCAGCCAGCGCTTCACCTTCCTCGCGTCGGTCCACCACTCGTGCACGCGCGCGATCGGGGTCGCGAGCGTCTTGCTCGCGCTGACCTGGAAGCCCGCGGTCGTCTCGTGGCGCACGCGCTTCTTCGCCATGCGCTCGTAGCCGACCGTCACCATCTGCACCCACCAACCGGGCAGCTTGGGCGAGATGCGCGAGACCAGCTCGGTGATCGCCTGATGGTCGAGCCTGCGCGCCCCCAACTTCTCCAGGGCGTCGAACCAGCGCTGCCAGCCGCAACCGGTCTTCGCCTTCACGGCGGCATCGCTCATCCCCGCGAGCTTCACGTCGGCGGTCGGCATCGTCGTTCCTCCGGCTTCGGAGCGGCGATGTTAGCGGTCGTGGGAATCCGAATTCGGAGTGCAGGACGCGGTGGCGCAGGGCGGCGGTTCGCGCGATCATCGCGCGCATGAACACGCTTCCGGCACCGAACCTGATGTACCGCGCGCTGGTCGAGCGCGATCGTTCGTTCGACGGCGCGTTCTACGCCGGCATCAAGACCACCGCGATCTTCTGCCGCCCCGGTTGCGGCGCACGGAAGCCGCTGCGCGCGAACGTGGAGTTCTTCGCGAGCGCCGCAGACGCGCTGCGCGCGGGATACCGCGCCTGTAAGCGCTGTCGCCCGCTCGACGCCGCGGACGAAGCGCCCGCGTGGGTCGAACGCGTGCGCGACCTCGCGGAGCGCCACGGCGACGGGCGGCTGACCGCGCAGGACCTGCGCGACGCGGACATCGACCCGATCCGCGCCGCGCGCTGGTTCAAGGCGCACTACGGCGTCACGTTCCAGGGCTGGCACCGCGCGCTTCGACTCGGCCGCGCGATGCGTGCAATAAGAGGAGGCGCGAGCGTGGGACGCGGAGGCGCGAACAGCGGGTTCTCATCGGAGAGCGGGTTCCGCTCGGCGTTCGAGCGCGTGTTCGGCGTGACACCGAAGGACGCGCGCACCGCGAAGAGCGGAGTGCTGGTCGCGCGCTGGCTCGCGTCGCCGCTCGGCCCGCTTCTCGCGGTCGCGAACGACGACGGGGTTTGCCTGCTCGAGTTCACCGACCGCCGAGCGCTCGAGACGCAGATCCGCTCGCTGCGCCGGCGCGTGCCGGGCGCGGTCGTCCCGGGCACCAACGCGCACCTCGACCGGCTGGCGGACGAGCTGCGCGAATGGTTCGCGGGCAGGCGCCGGTCGTTCGGCGTCTCGCTCGTCGTCTGCGGCACGCCGTTCCAAGAGTGCGTTTGGGAGCAACTCGCGAAGATCCCGCACGGCGAGACGCGCTCGTACCAGGACCTCGCGCGCGCGCTCGGCCGACCCACCGCGACGCGCGCCGTCGCGCACGCGAACGGCATGAACCGCATCGCGATCCTCATCCCGTGCCACCGAGTGATCGCCGCCGACGGCTCCTTGTCGGGCTACGGCGGCGGGAAGTGGAGGAAGGCGCGACTGCTCGCGATCGAAGGTGTGACGATCCGCGAGTGATCGCGGTCATCAGCGGCTCCGCGACACGATCCGGATCCTGCGCGAGACGCCCGCGCGGCGATCCGGATCCAATCGATTGCAGACCGTCGCTCCGGAGACCGCAGTGCCTTCTCGCTCGCACATCCTCCTCATCGCGCTCGTCGTCGCCGGGGCGGCGGCTGCGCCGATCGCGCCGATCGCGCGGGTTGCGCACGGGAGGGCGGCCGACCCGCTCGCCGAGGCGAAGAAGAAGATCGGCCGGAAGTTCGACAAGGCGGTGAACAAGGCCCTTGCCACGTTCCAGGACCAGCTCGACGCGCGCTTCACGCTCCTTCGACATGACATCGACGAGTACGCGGACATCGTCGAGGCACAGGGGTACGACTTCATCACGGCCAGCGTGTTCTTGTGCACCCCGTTGGTCGAGTTCAACGGAGATTTCTCCGCCGACATCGCCGACTTCGTGGCGAGCGTCGGCGAGGCGTTGAAAGACGCCTACGGCGACGCGGAGGATCTCGGCATCGCGGGCACCGACATGCCGGCGGACTTCCGCTTCGGCGCCGGCGGCACGATCGACGGGATCGGCGCTCGCGTCGACGCACGCGTCGACGCGGTGCACCGCGCGATCGGGAAGCGGCTCGCGAAGATCGCGAAGCACTTGCGCGAGAACGAGAACATCGAGTTCGTCTGGCGGCTCGGCCGTCCCTACCGGTTCGCACCGCCGCTGGCGGTCGGCAGCTCCGGATACTTCGACCTCGGGTTCCTCGCGGCGCCGCTGACCATCGAGGTGATCTTGGCGTTCAGCGTCCGCGATGTCGCGGACGACGTCGGAGTGATCATCGCCGGCCGCTCCTCCCCTCCGGGAGCGAGCGTGGGACTGCTCCTCTTCGACCAGGACTTGTCCGCAGGCTCGATCACTCCGGTACTGTCCGCGGAAGGGACCTTCCAGCACAGCTTCAGCGGTCGTTCCGAGGGCAACATCTGCGCGCTCGTGATCCCGCACCTCGAAGACTCCGGCCAGGTGCGAGCGGACATCTCGATCCGATGAGACACCCCATGACGATTCGCACGATCATCGTTCTCGCCGCGCTCGCGCTCGCGGCCCCGTTCGCGCATGCGGACGCGAAATCGAAGGCGCTCAAGCTCGCGGCGAAACACGCGAAGCAGGCGGCAAGCGACGCCGCGGCGGGTTTCAAGTCGGCGCTCCGCGAGCGGCGCGATCAATTGTTCGAGGGCCTCGACGAGTTCGACGCGGAGATCGCGACCCTTCCGTTCGACGTCAATCGGCTGGGCGCGATTGGGCTCCTCCTGCTGTTCTTCCACCTCGACGTGAGGGAGGACGCGCTGCAGGCCGTCGACGCGTTCAGCGCCGCACTGATCGCCGAGACTGCGGCCGCTCTCGCGGCAGGCGCGGCGCGCTCGGAGTTGCCGGACGAATTCCTCTACGGGCGCGGCGGCGCGATCGACGACCTCGGCGCCGCGATGAACAAGGCCGCCGACAAGACGCTGAAGTCCGTGCGCAAGCGGCTCGCGAAGACCGCGAAGCGCGCGCGCGCGGACGCGGCCACCGACTTCACGTTCCGCGTCGAGCGCCCGTTCCAGTACTTCGCGCCCCTCGCGAACGAGACCGCCGTCTCCGGGGATGCCGTCGACGTCTCGCGCCTCGCGATCGACCTCATCCTCGCTCGCAGCGCGCTCGCGGACGATGTCGACGCCGTCGTGATCGTCGCCGGATTCGGAGCGCCGTCGGACGGCGACATCAAGGTCACGCTTCTCGATCACTTCGGTCAGGTCTTCACCGATCCGTCCCCGAGCGGAACGAACGGCCGCTTCGCGTCGTTGTTCTCGTCGATCCCCGAGGGGAACTTCGCGGTGGCCGCCGACGTGCCGATGGGTGCTTCGTCCGGGATGATCCTGACGTCGTCGATCCGCTGAGCCGGACTCAACCCGTCTCGACGTACACGCTGATCTCGCCCGACGCGATCTTCCGACCGCGCGAGATCGTGAACCGATAGACCTGCAGCGGCGGCGCGGAGCCCGACCGCGCGACGACGACGTCGTGCGGGACGTCGCACGGGATCGCCGGCGCCGCGAGCACGACGTCGCGCGCACCGACCAGGAAGCCGCGCGGAGCGCGCGGTCCGCCGCCCGTCGCCGCCGACAACGCGCCGTGCGCCGCGGCCGCCTGCGCCGCGAGCTCGAGCGCCAGACAAGACGGCGCGCGGCCGCCCGTCGCGAACGGATGCTCCGCGCCGACGCTCGCGGCCGCCGCGAGCGACTCGCCGTCGAACGCCC
>CAZOLL010000430.1:0-4095 GCA_964580365.1 uncultured Phycisphaeraceae bacterium | reverse complement strand
AGACGCGCGTGCCGCAGGACGGGCGCATCGAGCTTGCGATCGGCGGGCGGCCGGTCGACCTGCGCGTGTCGACCTTGCCGACGGTGCATGGCGAGTCGTGCGTGATGCGCGTGCTCGACCGGTCGGTGGTTCAGCTCGACCTCGAGAACGTCGGCCTGCGCGGCGCCGATCTCGCGCTGGTCCGAAAGCTCGCCGACCTCCCGAACGGCATCGTGCTCGTCACCGGGCCGACCGGCTCGGGCAAGACGACGACGCTGTACTCGGTGCTGCAGGAGATCAACGCGCCGGACCTGAAGATCATCACGACCGAGGACCCCGTCGAGTACGACCTCGAGGGCATCGTCCAGATCCCCATCAACGACGAGATCGAGGTCACCTACGCGCGCGTGCTCCGCACGATCCTCCGCCAGGACCCGGATGTGATCCTCGTGGGCGAGATCCGCGACAAGGAGACCGCGCAGATCGCCGTCGAGGCGGCGCTCACGGGTCACCTCGTGTTCTCGACGCTGCACACCAACGACGCGCCGTCCGCGGTCATGCGCCTCGTCGACATCGGCGTCGAGCCGTTCCTCATCTCCGCGACGCTTCAAGGCATCGTCGCGCAGCGCCTCGTGCGGCGCATCTGCCCCGACTGCCGCGAGCGGTACACGCCGGACGCCGACGTCCTGCGCGAACTCGAGCTGTCGCAGGACCAATTGATGGGGCGGCAGTTCGCGCTCGGGAAGGGTTGCGCGAAGTGCAACTACTCGGGCTTCCGCGGCCGCCAGGCGATCTTCGAGATCCTGCAGTTGAGCGAGCGCATGCGCCGCGCGATCCTGGAGCGCGCGTCCGGCGGACGGTTGCGCGACCTCGCGATCGAGGAGGGGATGCGCCCTCTGCGTCAGTCGGGCATGCTCGCGATCTTCGACGGTGCGACGACCGTCGAGGAGATCCTGCGCGAGACGGTGGTCGAGCGGTAGGAGTCGACGGAGACACGGAATGCCGGCGAAGATCGAACGAAAGCGGGCCGCGAACGAACCGGCGGCGGCGAAGGCGGCGGACCGGCCGCAAGTCGGCGGCTCCGGAAGGAAGTCGTTCTTCCGCGGCGGCGTCTCTGCGCGCAAGCTCACGCAGTTCACGACGCAGCTCGCGATCCTCCAGGGCGCGGGCATCCCGATCGTCCGCTCGCTCCGCATCTGCGAGGGACAGCTGCGCGCGGGGCCGCTGAAGACCGTCGTCGGCACGGTCGCGGACGACGTCGAAGGCGGCGCGTCGCTGTCGGAAGCGATGGGGAAGCACGAGGCGGTGTTCGATCGCCTGTACCAGAACATGGTGCGCGCCGGCGAGGCGGGCGGCATCCTCGACCAGATCCTGCAGCGGCTCGCCGACTTCTCGGAGAAGAGCCAGCAGATCCGCTCGCGCGTGCGCGAAGCGCTGACCTACCCGGTCGTCGTGCTCGGCTTCGCGGTCGCTGTCATGACCTTCGTCATGATCGTGATCGTCCCGAAGTTCGAGGACATCTTCAAATCGTTCAAGCAGGAGCTGCCGCCGGTCACGAAGGTGCTGATCGACTTCTCGCGGTTCCTCGCGGAGTACTGGTATGTCGTGTTCGGCGTGCCCGTCGTGTTGTTCATCGTCTACCGCATGCTGCTGAAGCTCGAGCGCGTGCGGTACTTCGTCGACAACGTGAAGTTGCATTCGCCGATCGCGGGCGTCCTCATCGAGAAGACCATCGTCGCGCGGTTCTCGCGCACGCTCGGCACGCTGCTGAACAGCGGCGTCGCGATTCTCGAGGCGCTCGAGATCGTGCAGAACTCGATCCCCAACGCAGTGCTCGCCGGTGCGATCGGCGACGTGCGCGCGTCGGTGCGCGAGGGCGCGACGATCGCCGCGCCGCTGCTCGAGTCGCGCGCGTTCGACGACCTCGTGGTGAACATGATCGACGTCGGCGAAGCCACTGGCTCGCTCGACAAGATGCTGCTGAAGATCGCGGACACGTACGAAGCCGAGGTCGACGTCCGTGTGAGCACGCTGTTCAAGCTCCTCGAACCCATCCTCCTGCTCGTGCTCGCGGTCGTCGTTGGCTTCATCGTCGTCGCGCTGTTCCTGCCGATCCTCAAGGTCATGGACTCGTTCTCGAAGCAGTAGGAGCCGATCCACCTGTCGCTCCGCACCCGCCTCATCCTCGGGATCGTCGCCGCGAACCTGGGGGCCTACGCGATCCTCGCGGTCGCGGTGAAGCGGGACGTCGACCGCCGGACGCGATCGCGCCTGAACGCGGAAGAGCAGCTGCGCGACGTGTTCGCGCGGCGCGTCACCGAGAACATCGCGTCGTTCTTCAAGTCGATCGACTTCGACCCGGAGCGGTTGCCGCCGCAGCGCGTCATCGACCAGGAGTTCTGGAGCTACGCGAAGGACGCGTACCTCGTGAAGAGCCCGCACCGCCTGTCGGGCCAGCCCGCCGCGGGCGACGTGGAGTTGAATCCGCTCGGCGCGCCGAGCCGCGAGTCGGAGCGCATGCGCAGGAACGCGCTCGACCTGATCGAGCGCGCCTACTCCGCGGGCCGCGCGTTCCGCGAAGGCGAGACCGTCGCGATCCCGCTGTACTCGAACGTCGACACCAAACGTCCGTGGGGCGCCGCGTACATCCGGGTCGACGTGCCGTCGCTCGACCAGGCGCCGGAGAGCCTCTCGCTCGGCTTCGTCGCCGTCGCGATCCTGCTGCCGACGTTGATCGCCGTCTGCCTGACGATCGCGCTCCTGCACTTCCTCGCGCTGCGCCCGCTGCAGAACATCTCCGCCGGCGCGGTGCGCGTGACCGAAGGGCGACTCGACGAACCGGTGCCGGCGTCGGGCCACGACGACGAGATCGATGCGCTGGTCCGCACGTTCAACGCGATGATGAACGAGATCCAGCAGGCGCGCTCCGCGCTCGAGGAGCGCGTGGAGCAGGCGCTCTTGCAGAGCCGCACCGCGGAGAAGCGGCTCCTGCTCTCCGAGCGACTCGCGGCGATGGGCACGCTCGCTGCCGGCATCGCGCACGAGATCAACAACCCGGTCGGAGGTATGTTGAACGCGGTGCGTTCGCTGCGAAGGAAGCACGTGAACGATCCGGACGCGGAGCGCTACCTCGGACTCGTCGAGGACGGGCTCACGCGCGTGCGCGACGTGGTCGCGCGCGTGCTGCGCTTCTCGCCGGCGCGACGGCCGAGCGGGCCGGTTCACCTCGCGGGCGTCATCGCCGATGCGACGCGCTTCGTGCAGCACCGGTTGAACGAGCGCGGCATCGAGCTGAGCGTGTCGGTGGGACGTGACCTCGTGACGGTCGGCGACGCCGCGGCGCTCGGTCAGGTCTTCCTGAACCTCATCTCGAACGCGATCGACGCGCTGGAGCGCGCGCCGCGGCCGCCCGGAGCGATCCGCGTCGAAGCGGAGCGAGCGAACGGCTCGATCGCGATCACCGTGAACGACAACGGCAAGGGGATGGACGAGTCGCAGCGGGCCCGCTGCTTCGACCTCTTCTTCACGACGAAGGAGGCGGGCGCCGGGACCGGCCTCGGCCTGGCGATCGTCCACCAGATCGTCACCGAGCACGGGGGCACGATCACGGTCGAGAGTGCGCCCGAACTCGGCACCACGTTCCGCCTCCAACTGAAAAGCGCCGAGGGCTGACGGCGGAAGCTTGCAGCGCTCGAAGCGCGTCAGTATGTTCCAGCCGTTTCAGCGGTTGTGTCCTCGCCCGGTGTGCCGCAGGTCCCTCTCCCGCGGGTTTCGAATGCAGCTTCGACGACGGGTCTTCGACGTGTGTCTCGGCGCCCTCGCGGGCGCCGGCGTGATCGCACTCGTTCACTCGTTCGTGCGGCCGGACGCGGTGCGCGCGCAGGACGAGTCGCGCGCGGTGTCGGCGTCGTCGAACTACATGATGGCGACGGGGGCCTCGATCCACGGCGGCGTGTTGCTCTTCCTCTTCGACGCGAGCGCCCAGCGCTTGCTCGTGTACGAGGCCGAGGGCGGCAGCAAGGGCACGCGCGGAATCACGTTCGTGGCGGCGAGAAAGGTCGACCGCGACGTTTTCGTGACTGGTTACAATGACAAATCGGAATACTCCTACTCTGA
>CAZOLL010000429.1:0-4108 GCA_964580365.1 uncultured Phycisphaeraceae bacterium | reverse complement strand
TCGGCGGAGGCGCGCCCATGCCGGCCGGGCAGGGCGCCGATCCGTCGAAGCCGAACGAACCGACTCCCCCCTCGAACCCGCAGCGCCGCACGTTCTTCAAGGACCTGGGCAAGGTCGCCGCCGCGACGTCGCTCGCGGGCGGGCTCTCGATCGCCCCGAGCATCGCCGGGCTCGGCGAGGAGGCGCTCGCCGCGGGCTCCACGTCGGTCACGGGAAAGAAGCGCCGGGCGCACGCCGTGAAGCTGCGCAAGAAGATCGCGAGCAAGAACCTCACGATCCCGGTCGGCAATCTCGAAGGGAACGGCGACGAGGAGCTCTACCCGGACCGCATCGCGAACTACACGAAGGGGATGCCGCACGACGAGAACGGCATCGTCGACCCCGCCGCCTACGACCTGTTCTTGAAGGCCGTGAAGACCGGCAAGCCCGAGGACTGGGAAGCGATTCCGCAGGGCTGGCTCTTCCCGAGCGAGCGGCGCCGCTTCGTCAACCCGCAGTGCGGCATCGCGTTCGACCTCGAGGGGCGCGACGCATGCCAGTACGAGATCCCGGCCGCGCCCAAGTTCGCGAGCGCCGAAGTGGCGGGAGAAGCGGTCGAGCTGTACTGGATGGCGGCGCTGCGCGACGTCGCGTTCAACGACTACGCGACCGATGTCAACGTCGCCGCGGCGGCCGCCGAGCTGACGTCGATGACGGACTTCCGCGGACCGAAGGCAGCCGGCGTCGTCACGCCGGGCCTGTTGTTCCGCGACGACGCGGTGGGCTGCGACGCGGGGCCGTACATCTCGCAGTTCCTGTTGAAGAGTGTGCCATTCGGCGCAGTGTTCATCGAGCAGAAGATGCGCACGCCGGTCGCCGCGGACGATTTCCTCGTCTCGTTCAGTCAGTGGCTGAACGTGCAACGCGGCTTCCGGCCGGAGAACCCGTCGCAGACGTTCGACCCGACGCGCCGCTACATCCGCAACGGCCGCGATCTCGCACAGTGGGTCCACATCGACGTCCTCTATCAGGCCTACTTTCACGCGGCGCTGATCCTGCTCACGCCCTCGAACCCCGCGGACCAGCCGACCGGCGGCGGCATCGGTTGCCCGATGAACGCCACGAACCCGTACTTCAACTCGGTCAACCAGGAAGGCTTCGGGACGTTCGGCCCTCCGTTCGTCATGACGATGCTCACGGAGGTCGCGACGCGCGCGCTGAAGGCCGTGTGGTTCTCGAAGTGGTTCGTGAACCGCCGGCTGCGCCCGGAGATGTTCGCGGGCCGCGTGCACCAGAACCTCGCGCTCGCGTTCGATCATCCGATCCATGCCGACGTGCTCGACTCGGACGCGGTTGCGAACACGTTCAGCCTCTACGGCAGCTACCTGCTGCCGCAGGCGTTCCCCGAAGGGTCGCCGTTGCACCCGTCCTACGGCGCCGGCCACGCGACCGTCGCCGGTGCGTGCGTCACGATCCTGAAGGCGCTGTTCAAGGGCGACTTCCCGATGGCGAACCCGAAGGTGCCGGCGCCCGACGGCCTCACGCTGGTCGACTACGTGGGCGGCGACGCCGGCTCGCTCACCGTCGAGGGCGAGCTGAACAAGCTGGCGTCGAACATCGCGCTCGGTCGCAACATCGCCGGCGTCCACTGGCGCTCGGACGCCTACTGGTCGATGCGGCTCGGCGAGCAAGTCGCGATCGCGGTGCTCAAGGACCAGAAGAGGACGTTCAACGAAGAGTTCGACGGCTTCTCCTTCACGTCGTTCGACGGCGAGACGATCACGATTTGAACTCCCGTCGCGATGCGGCTCCGAAGGTTCATCTGCCGCGACTCCTTTCGAAATGGGGCATCTGCTCGCGGAAGGTCGCGGAGCAGATGGTGTTCGACGGCCGCGTCACGGTGAACGGCGTCGTGCGCCGCGACGTGCTGTTCGAGGTCGATCCGGACCGCGCCGCGATCACGGTCGACGGCCGCTCCGTGTCGAAGGCCGCGCGCCTGTACCTGAAGATGAACAAGCCGATCGGCGTGCTGACGACGGTGAAGGATCCGGAGGGCCGGCGCACCGTCGTCGACCTGCTGCCGGATCACTTCAAGGGCGCGATGCCCGTCGGCCGCCTCGACAAGGATTCGTCCGGGCTCCTGCTGCTCACGAACGACCACGACTTCGGCAACCTCGTCGCCGGCGACGACTCGCGCATCAGGAAGGTGTATCGCGTCGTGGTCTCCGGCAACGTCGACGCCGCGCGCCTCGCGCCGATGAAGGGCCGCATGACGCTGAAGGACGGCACCGAGCTGTTGCCGATGGGCGTGAGCGTGATCGCAGCGAACGCCGACCGCACGGAGATCGAGGTCACGCTCGTCGAGGGGAAGAACCGCCAGATCCGTCGCGCGCTCGAGCGGCTCGGGCTGGAGGTCGTCGCGCTCGAGCGCGTCGCGATCGGCCCGTTGTCGATCGAGCGCTTGAAGCCCGGGGATGTGCGGACGCTCAGCGCGGAGGAAGTGGAGAAGTTGTCGTTCGCGGGGAGGCCGCGCGCCACGCGGGGGTGACGGGCTCGCGAGCCCGCGCGGCCGGTGTCGGCGTGATTCTGGGAACGGGGACGGGACCGGCCAGGCGGCCGGTAGACCGTCGCCCAAGCCGACTTCGATGAGGTCGACATCGGATCGAACATTCTTCTGATCAACGAGTTCCGATCGCACCGGGAACCGGTGCTTTTTCCACGTCGCCTCGCCGCCCCGATCGCGCCTCGGGAGCCAGACGAACAAGACCGGAGGTCTCGATGGACGCTTCGACGAACTTCTCCCGCACGGCCATCCGCGCCGCTCTCCTCGCGATCGCCCTCGCCGCGACACCCGGCGCATCGGCCGCCGAGGTCGAACTCGTCAGCAAGAACTCCGCGCTGTTGCCGGCCGCCGGCGAAAGCTCGCAGTGCGCGCTTGCGGGCGGCGGACGATTCATCGCGTTCTCGAGCGACGCGCAGGACCTCGCCTCGGGCTCGTCGTCGAGCACCGACGTGTTCGTGCGCGACCTGGCGACCGGCGAGGTCGAGCTGATCAGCCGCGCCGCGAACGGCGGCGTCGCGAACGGTTCCTCGAGCCTGCCGTCGATCTCGGCCGACGGGCGCTTCGTCGCGTTCGCCAGCACCGCGACCAACCTCACGTCACCGCCGACCACCGCGGCGACGCAGCAGATCTTCCGCCACGACCGTCAGACGGGCGTGACGACCCTCGTCAGCCGCACGGCGAACGGCACGCAGGCGAACTCGAGCTGCTCGAGCCCGAACATCTCGGGCGACGGCCAGGTCGTCGCGTTCACGACGCTCGCGTCGAACCTCGACACGAACGACGACAACGCGCGCACCGACGTGTACTGCTTCGACGTCGCGTCGAACCGCGTCCGCATCGAGAGCATCTCCGCCGCGGGCCAATACGCCGACGGCAGCTCGTTCGAACCGTCGCTCGACTTCGACGGGGATCGCATGACGTTCTCCACGGACGCGACCAACATCACGAACGACGACACCAACGGCGTCACAGACGTCGTCCTTCGCAACCGCACGTTCGGCAACCACGGCTCGAACCGTCGCACGAGCGACAGCGACGAAGTGGCCGAGCCGAACGGCCGCTCGGTGCATCCGCGCATCTCGGCCGACGGCCGCACGGTCGTGTTCGCCAGCGACGCCACCAACCTCGTGCCCGGCGACACGAACGGCGTGCGCGACGTGTTCGCCTACGGCGCCGCGTTCGGAACCGTGCGCATCAACGTGACGGCGGACGGCGTCCAGGCCACCCGCGCCGCGGACTTCCCGGTCGCGTCCAAGACCGGCCGGTTCGTCGCGTTCCGCACCTCCAGCCCCGAGTTCGCGGGCGACGTCGGGACCGCACAGTGCGCGTTCGTGGCCGACTCCTCGACCGGGATCGTCCGCCTCGTCTCGCGCCGCGTCGACGGCGGCGCGCCGGCCAACAACGCGGAGTCGATCACGATCGACGAAGGCGGCGCGCGCATCGCGTTCGCATCCCGCGACGACGGCATGGTCGAAGGCGACGCGAACGGCGCCGAAGACGTGTTCATCGAGCGCGCCGCGTTCTTCACGCCGGGCGACGTCCTCGCCGGCGACACCCGCGATTTCG
>CAZOLL010000428.1:0-4118 GCA_964580365.1 uncultured Phycisphaeraceae bacterium | reverse complement strand
ACCACCCGCCCATTGCGCTTGTACTTGCGGATCTCGCCAGGCAGGTAAACCGTTTTGCGCTCAACGCCGGTTTGGCCAGGGCTGAGCAAGTCGAAGGTGAAGAAATAGCGGCTGCCAAAGAGCGTAACGTTTTCGTCGCTGGGGTCACGGTGCAGCACAATGCCCTCTTTGCCGTCGTCCACCTCGTGGAGTGTAAAGCGGGGCCGGGCGTTCTCCTGGTCGTAATCGACCATGACATAGGTCAGGCCGTCACGCAGCGCACGACGATGCACCCGGATCTGCTGGCCAGCCATGCCCGAATCTGTCCACCACTGCCACAGCAGCGCCGCCAGTTGGGCATCGGGCGTATCGTCGCCGGCGGCTTGTCCGTTGACCGTAAAGCCCTCTACGCTCAGGCGCTCGCGCAGCGTATCGATGCACGAGCGGATCACGTTGTGGTTAAAGGCGAACTCGCCTTCGGTCAACTGCTCGCCCAGGAACTCTTGTTGGCGCTGGGTCAACAAGACCGGGTGCTCGCCCTTGTAGTAGTCTCGACACGCCCTCACCTTTTGCGCCGCGGCTTGCTGCCGGTCCACCAGCGATTGCAGGTGGATAAAACGCTCTAGCTGTTCAGGTGAAAGCTTGCTGATGTCAATGCTCATTTAATAGGCTCGCGATCTCGGTCGTTGGTGGCGGGGTACGCCCAGGGCGTGCGCTGCATCCACCATCAGTTCTTCGCTGCGTAGTAGGTCGTCATGGCCTTCAGATTCCGGTACATAGCTTTTCACTCGCTGCTCCGCTCGGCCTTGTAGCCGGGCGTGGGCTCGTTGCCACCAGGCGTGTTGATGAGCGTCGTGGGTCGGTGGCGCCTCTTGACCGGCTACCCGCAGCGCATCAAAGCCCTCTGGGCGGTAATCTTTGAGTCGAGCCCCGTTGATCAGGGCCAAATACCCAAAAGTGATCTGCGTGTGGGCCTTCCATGCGCCATCAAAAATGATGCCATGCACGCGCTCAATCCCGCCCAGGTTGAGCGCTTCGGCCAAAAAGGCTGTCGAGGCGCTGCCGACGCCGGTGGCGTCACAATGGACCCGATCTACCCGCCAGCGATTCCACAGGATGTCATAGAGGACGGTGTGCAAACTGGCCGGATTGAGGTTTGTCCACTCATAACGATCTAGGATGCGGATGTGAGGCACAATCACCCCTTCGGCTACTCGAATCCACTCCGGCGCCCCAATGGTGAGTGCTACGTTATCCCGCTCACTGCCGCTGCCCAGGCTCACCAGGTCGCCGGTCACCTCGTCAGCTCCAGCAAAGTCCAGCCCGGCCACAATCTGCGCTTCTCGGCGCCGGCGGTCTTGCCGCTCGTGCTCGCCTACCATCAGCCGCAACTGCTCAGCTTTGATCATCCGCCCGGCCTGAGCCAAAGGCTCCAGGAAGTACTGGGTTTTGATCAGCGGGTGCTGGCGGCCCATGCGCTGCACCTCAGCATCTACAAATTCCCCGTAGGCTGGGTTGGCTTCGGCTACGGTTTCTGGGAGCACCCGGAACACTCGGCCCTTGGTGCGCCCCTCCCGAATGCCCTGCTTGAATTCCTCCAGCAGCGTATCGTCTGTCCAGGTCGTACCGTAGGCAATCAGCGGCGCCGCTGTGCTAGCCCGCATTGGGCTAAAGTCCCGGTTAAACTTTTGCTTGTCGATGTCCTGCGCCTCGTCCACTTCCATCAGCAGCGAGGCTGTGGCGCCCACTACGCTCGCCTCTGGATCGGCGCTCAGGAATTGCAGTGACGCCCGGTCGCACTGGTAGATGTACCCCTGGGTTGACTTAAAGCGCAGGAAGGGCAAACGGCGCGCCGCCTGCTTGGATCGATTGTCAAAGCGCAGTTTGCTGTTGACAATTTGGGGTTTCCAGGTCGGCGCACATTTGACGATGTCGCCGCCGCGCTTCGCGTATTTGCTGAGCAAGGCCACCTCTAGCTGCGCACTGGTTTCGTTTTTGCCCGACTGCCGTGGCATCTCCACGGTTACGGTTTCGTTGCGCCTTTCGTCCACCACCGCCAAAATATAATCTGCCCACTCGCTTTGGTAGGGATGCAAAGGCGTGCCGGTGATGTGGCGAGAATATAGGCCCATGTTGCGCTGGCACGACCGAAAGGCTTCGATTCGGCTACTCATCGGCTATCGCCTTCCACCAATCTTCTGCCTCACCACCCGCTGGGCCATCCCCTTCTGTCGGGCTTGCCGAACCATAGTCAAGCACCACTTTGCCCGCCGCTGCCCGCAGCTTGGCCTCTCCGAGCGTGGCCACCTGCACCAACGAATCGACTACTACCGGCGCTGCCAGTCTAGCCCGCCGCCTGGCGGTTTGAATGGCGGTCATCTCTTCACGGGTTTGCGCCTGTAGCGCCAGGCGCACCGCTTCTGCCAGCGCATCTTGGAACTCTTTGTCGTGGCCCCACCCCGGCTTGCGTCGCCAGTGCCCCGTCTCCGGGTCAATTTGCCCGCGCCGGTAGTAGTTATCTTCCCGGCAAATGGGATCGGGCGCTGCAAACAATCCAGACCAGGAGAGATTGCTGATGTATACATGCTGCACAATCCGGGCAATCGCCGCCCGCTGGGCCGGTGACAGCGGAATCAGCTTTTCAGCAAGCTCTTGTGTTGCGTACCCCACCATCGTGGCAGGCAATCGGCTAAACACCTGGTTAAATCCTGGTCAAAACTTGGTTTCACCTGCGAAAGGCGCCGCCAGGCGCTCACATTCTCTTCGCCCTGCAGCTACTGTCTACACGAAGCTATCTACCCCGATTACTGGTAGCGGCCCCCAACACCAGCAGTGCCGCCACAAAACAAACTAGGATAATGCCGATCCACCAGGCCATACTTCACCTCCGTAGCAGCGGCAACAGCACAATCAGGATAAAGATCGCTAAAGCGAACCCATAGACGCCCGCTGCACCTACATAAAACTCACGGTCGCTCATACGCTATCCGGGGTGCCCGCTCACCCTACGGCCCAAACGGTGGCGCGGGCGTGCCATCGTGTAGATGTCCACCCGTTGACCACAATGTTTCCAGGCGCACAATATGCCGATTGGTGTCGCTGAGCTTGTTGCTAATATCCTGCAAAGCAGAGTTCTGACTCTGGATCACCCAAATCGTCTGCGCCACCAACGCCAGGGCGATGATCAACAGCGCCCACGAGTTGTTGCCCTGCGTTCGTTCTAGTGTGGACAAGCGCACCTCCAGTCCAGCAAGGCGCGCATCAATCGGCTCTCCATCCGGCATATTGATGCGGATGTCTTTGCCAATCGTGACGTTGCTTGCACCTTTGCCCACCTTGCCCAAAATCGCATCTGTGCCCGTTCGGATCTCGGCCATCGTTTCGCCCCAAAAAGAAAAAGCCCCATGCTCTCCACCGAGAGCACAGGGCCATTGGTTGCTACAGTTGCCGGGACTACATCAGTACTGGCACTTATTTGGATGGTTGGATGCCGTAGCGCTTTTCAATCCACCGAACGATCATCAGGAGCGCTTGCCGTAAGACTAGCATAAACTCGCGAAGGTCGTCGTGCGTGGTCATCCTACCTCACTACCAGCCGAAACGATGGCTATGCGTACAGTATAGCACACTTTTTCTAAAATGGTAGTCCACAAGAAGGTAATCGGATTGGGCGGGCGTTTCCTTCGGTTGGGACAAAAAGAAGCCCGGCTGGTGAGGGCCGGGCGTGGGTGGTCATGGGTGTTTCTAGTCGTAGGGAACTAATTTCCTCTCGCCGTTTTTCTCAAGGAATAGTCCGCTTCTTGGGTAAGGCGACTGACCAACAGCCACCCAGCCAGCATTAATATACTGGCGAGTGACTTTGAACGCATTCGCCAAATCATGCAATCTGTTGAGTTCTCGTTTGTTGGCGTGCTCTGCGATGCTGGCAGCATCTGCCTCGCTCAATCCGACTTCAGCGAGTGACAGCATGCTTCCTCCGCCCAATTTCTTTGTGACAGGCGAGAAGCGCCTGGCCTGGTTCCCGATAACGCTTTTTGGCGCCGTGGCGGGGATATGACCGCCTGCCACGGTGGAACCCCCCACGATCAGATTCCAATTTCCCGAACCGCCTAGTAACACATAAGCGTTCATCTCATCCT